>JANXBX010000008.1 GCA_025060595.1 Synergistota bacterium
TTTTGCCTCCTTTATTCAAAGTGTTTCTTAATTACTTCTTTACTTGGTGGAGGAGTAATAAGAGAAACAATTATCATTACTATCAGGGTTATTATTGCTGATGGGATTAACGCATGGAAGCCTTTAGTTAAAGCAGGGGTCTTTGTGAAGTATATAACGGATATTAAACCAATGATTAAACCAGATAAGGCTCCATATTTGTTTGCCCTTTTCCATCTTGTTCCTAAAACTAAGAGTATAGTGTTTATGCCAAGGCCTCCAAAGACAAACAGGATTATCTGGAATATGGTAGCTGGACGGTATATTCCTATAAGAGTGGCAGCTATTCCGGCAAGAAGAGTTGCGACTCTCGCTACCTTCAAAACCGTTTGCTCCGATGCTTTTGGATTTATGACTTGCTGATATAGGTCACGTGCGAAAGCTCCTGACACTGCGACAACAACCGAATCTATAGTTGACATTCCAGCTGATAGAACACCCGCCATTAAGATACTACCAATTATGGGATGTAGGGCTTTGGAAACTAGCGTTGGAACGACCCAGTCAGTCATCTTAGGTGGTATACCAGGGATAGCAGCCCTCGCTAAGACCGCTGCACTATACATGAATATTACTGATAGGAACATGCCTATTCCGCTTGCTATAGCTGCCCCCCATAATACTCTTCTGTCTCTCATAAGGAAAAACTTTGTAGCAAGTTGAGGTTGTCCTACAGCGAAGAGGTTCCATAGCATAACGTTTGAGAGGAAAAATGGATATAGCATGTATTTTGTTGGGCTACCTGGCATTGTAAAGGCTTTAGGATCTGTGGCCAAGAGTGCCTTGTTCGCTGCTTCAACGCCTCCAGCCAAATTTGCTGCTCCCCAAAATGTGAGGATAGCCGTAAACACCATTAATATTCCTTGAACGATATTCGTATACATCGCTCCCCTTATTCCACCCATGAAACAGTAAACTGTAACGCCTAAGCCCATAACACAAACGCCTACCCAGTATGGCCAACCAGTAAAGGTATTGAATATGGTACCTGCTCCTATAGTTTGAGCTCCCATATAGGGTATAAGGAAGACGATAATTGCAATTGCTGAAATAACCCTTATGGCTTTGCTTTCGTATCTATCGGCAAGGTAATCCGGTAGCGTTAAAAGCCCAAGCTTTTTACCTAGCCTTAAAAGTGGTCCTCCAACTAAAGCTGCCGGAACTAGCATACTAAATGCTGCAGTTGGTACGCTTACAGCTAATCCAGCCCATCCGACGTTATATATAGTTCCGGGAACGCCAAGGAAGGTGCTTATACTGTATTGAGTTGCGAAATAACCAAGCCCACCTAAAAGTATCCCTGCAGATCCGCCCATAACAAAGAATTCATTAAGGTTTAGAGCTTTCTTAGATGAAACCCAACCGAGATAAAGCACAAAAGCTAAGTATAATAAGACTACTACTAAAAATGTTCCGGGAACAGGAGTTACCTGAGGTGCCTGCATGGCTATCCCTCCTTTTCCTCAAGTAGACCACTCTTCTTGAGCTGGAAGTAAAGGATTATCATGCCAACTATCGTTAAGATATTTACGATAATCCAGGTCCATACAAACCAAGGGATCATAAACGGTCCCAAAGATAGTTCTGTCGTATAGTTGAACTTACCTGGGATCCAAACAAGAAAGTAAAGGAAAGCGAAATAGATTATCCACCCAACTAGGAAGCTTGGAATCTCCGATGGATAAAAACTCTCGGGTAGCTTAATAGTCTTCCTCTTCAAGGTTCATCACCCCCGTGTGAAAAATTGTATGCACCTTAGTATTATTATAATACTTAAAGTTTGGTTAGTGCATGAAAGGCACAAAAAAAGCCCCACCTCTTTTGAGATGGGGCTTTTAAGAGAAAGACTCTGTTTACATACTCTTTATGTGTTCTATTATCCTTTCTCCAAAGTCGCTTGTGGAGACTTCCTTTGCTCCTTCTATCTGTCGAGCTAGATCGTAGGTTACGAACTTCTCTTCGATTGTTCTTTGTATACCCTCTATTATTAGTTCCTTGGCTTCTTTCCAACCGATATATTCAAGCATTTCCGCTCCGGATAGTATGAAGGAGCAAGGATTAGCCATGTTTTTGCCAGCATACTTGGGGGCAGAGCCATGAGTGGCTTCAAAGACCGCTATTCCGGTTTCGAAGTTTATATTTGCTCCCGGAGCCATTCCTAAGCCTCCCACTTGAGCTGCAGCCGCATCGGAAACGTAATCTCCATTTAGGTTAGGTGTGACCAATATATCATACTCATCGGGTCTTAAAAGTAGCTGTTGAAACATTGCATCGGCTATTCTATCTTTTAGCACTATCTTACCTTCTGGAGCTTTCCCTCCATAGTCTCTAATTAGTTCTTCTTCAGTTATAACCTTATCTTTGTATTCTTCTTTAGCTAATTCGTATATGGCATCTCTGAATAGCCCTTCAGTGTATTTCATTATATTCCCCTTGTGCATTATTGTTACCGACTTTCTCCCATGGTGTAAAGCATATTCTATGGCTGCTCTCCCCATCCTCTTTGAGCCATATATGCTTATGGGTTTTATTCCTATTCCAGAGTCTTCCCTTAGCTTTATCCCAAAGGCTTGCTCTAAAAATTCTCTTATCTTTTTGGATTCTTCAGCATTAAAGGGCCACTCTATTCCAGCATAGACATCTTCAGTGTTTTCTCTAAAGACTATGATATCTACTAACTCTGGTCTTTTTAGAGGAGAAGGGACCCCCCTAAAGTATCTAACAGGTCTAAAGCATACGTATAGGTCCAATATCTGTCTTATAGCTACATTTACTGAGCGATACCCTCCTCCCACTGGTGTGGTTAGCGGTCCCTTTATCGCTATCTTATATTTTTTAATCTCTTCAATCGTTTCTGATGGTAAAACATCTCCCATCTCCTCTATAGCTTCTTCGCCAGCTAGGATTTTCTTCCATGTAATTTTTCTTTTCCCTCCATAGGCTTTTTCTACAGCAGCGTCAATTACCTTTAAACCTACTGGTGTTATGTCTCTTCCTATTCCGTCTCCAACTATATAAGGTATAGTTGGGTTATCTGGGAGCTTTAACAATTTTTAAACACCTCCTCTTGAAACTAATGGTAAAACTCCTCCCTCAAGAATCATCTTTCTTTGCCTTTCGCTTAAGTTGAGCCTTAAGGGTATCTCCTTATTATCCTTGAGTCTTATCAGTTTTGTTACTTCTCTTCCTTCCTCTATGTCTCTTCTTAGTGTAGGTAGTATTACCTCGTCCCCTTCATTCAGGTTATCATAATCGTTAGGGTTAGCCAAAGTTAAGGGAACTATGCCGAAGTTGGTAAGGTTTGAGAAGTGTATTCTCTCTATAGACTTGGCTATAATTGCTTCAACGCCTAGGAACATCGGACATATGGCTGCATGCTCCCTTGATGATCCTTGTCCATAGCTTTCTCCAGCGAGCACAATGTTTGCTAAGCCCATTTCCTTATTTTTTAAGGCCCTTTCGTAGAAGCTTGGATCTAGAGGTTCAAATACATGCTTTGCATATTCGGGGACGTTTGATCTCAGCTTGAGATAAGCTCCAGCAGGCGTTATATGGTCTGTGGTTATTTTGTCTCCAACCTTTATGGTTATGACACCTCTTATGCTATCCTTTAACCTCTCCTTTATCGGCACAGGCTTAATATTGGGTCCTCTATATATTTCGATTTTTTCTCTTTCCTCTTTTGGTAGTGGGAAAATGAAGCCTGAGTCATCTATAACAAAGCTTTCTGGAAGAGAGAACCTCTTGTAGTTAATTCCCATATCTTCCAGTTTTCTTGGGTCGGTTATCTTTCCTGTTAAAGCTGTTGCCGCGGCTGTTTCAGGACTTACAAGGTAGACTAAAGCGTCTGGGGTTCCGCTTCTTCCCTTGAAGTTTCTGTTGCTGGTTCTTACAGAAACGCCACCCGAGTTTGGTGCAAAGCAAACCCCCACACAGAAGTTACAAGTGGTTTCAAGCAGCCTTGCTCCCGCTTTTAGTATCGATGCTAATCCGCCATCTCTATCTATTGTTAATAAAACCTGTCTTGATCCTGGTGTTACCCCTAACTGGACATCTTTGTGAACCTTTCTTCCGCTTAGTATGTGAGCGACTATCATAAGGTCTCTGTAAGAGGAATTTGTGCAACTTCCTATTGCAACCTGATCTACCTTGATGCCTTCTATTTCCCTAACGGGTTTTACATTGTCTGGATGGTGAGGACAGGCCGCTAACGGCTCAAGCTTGGATAAGTCTATTTCTATTAATCCATCGTATTCTGCGTTTTCATCTGCTTCCAATGGTATCCAATCTTTTTCCCTGCCCTGTTTCTTTAGGAATTCTAATGTTACTTCATCAGAGGGGAAAATTGACGTGGTTACCCCAGTTTCGGTTCCCATATTCGTTATAGTTGCCCTATCAGGTACAGATAGCGTTTTAACTCCCTCTCCCCCATACTCTAATATACAGCCTACGTTACCTTTACTTGTGATAATTGATAAGACTTTAAGTATTACATCCTTCGCTGATACCCAAGGAGGTAATTCTCCCTTTAACTCTACTCTTATTACCTTAGGGTAGGTAAGGTAAAACGGGCCTCCTCCCATAGCTACAGCTACATCTAATCCACCTGAGCCTATAGCGAGCGCTCCTATCCCTCCAGCTGTTGGTGTGTGACTATCGGCACCGAGAAGAACTATACCTGGCTTTGCAAACCTCTCTAAGTGAACTTGGTGACATATTCCGTTGCCCGGTTTAGAGAAAATCATTCCAAACTTTTCTGCCACGCTTTGAAGGTATTTGTGATCATCCATGTTTTCGAATCCCACTTGGACCGTGTTGTGATCTATGTAGGTTACTGAAAAGGTCTTGACTTCTTTGAATCCCATGCTTTCAAACTCGAGACAGGCCATCGTCCCGGTTGCATCATGGATAAGGGTTTGATCTACCTTGATCGCTATTTCTTCTCCTTTCTCCATTTTTCCCTTTAATAGGTGCTTTTCTATTATCTTTTGGACTATGTTCTTACCCAATATTCCACCCGCTCCTTTCCTTTTGGCTTTAACTCTTGACAAGTAAGTCATGTATCATATATTATATGATACAGGAAATAATCAGCTTTGACAATAGGTATTGGAGGGAGAAAAGTTGATAAAAATACCTGTTACGATCATAAGGGGAGGGACGAGCAAGGGTATTTACATAATGAGGAAGGACCTACCTGAGGATGAAACGCTTATGAAGAAGATCATCCTAGGTATATTTGGTAGCCCTGATGTAAGACAGATAGATGGTTTAGGGGGAGCCGATATAGTAACAAGCAAAGTAGCGATAATAGATAAATCAGATAAGGAAGAAATTGATGTCTATTACAAGTTCGGTCAGGTGGGAATAAAGGAGCCTGTTGTAGACTTTTCTTTAAGTTGTGGGAATTTAGTCTCTGGGGTAGGGGTTTTTGCTCTTCTCAAGGGATTTAAGAAAGCTGAGGAGCCCTTTACTATGGTTAACGTCTATGATGTAAATATTAGGAAGCATGTTAGGATAAAGGTGCCCGTTAAGGATGGAATGCCTTACTATGATGGCGATTTCTATATAGATGGCGTTCCCTTCCCGGGTGCAAGGATAGATGTGACTTTCTTAAATCCTGCAGGCTCTATAACTGGCAAGCTTTTACCTACTGGAAAAGTTAGAGATGTTCTAAGTAACGGGATTGAATATTCTTTGGTTGATGCCGGAGTTTTAGGTATGTTTGTAAAAGCTTCGGATCTAGGTCTCACTGGGAAGGAAGGGCCTGGTGATATAGACAATAACATAGGTTTACTTAATTTAATTAATGATATGAGGGGTGAAGTTTTAGTAAATATAGGAATGGCTCCAGATAAGAAAACTGCGTTAGCAAGGTATCAATACCTCCCAAAATTCATAGTAGTAGCTCCTCCTTCAGATTTTATCTCTCCTATAAATGGAAAGAGGGTTAAGAAAGAGGAGTGTAGCTTGCTTGCTAGAGTTATAACTGGCAATAAATTACATAAGGCTTTCCCCGTTACTAGCTCTATATCTTTAGCTGCCGCGTTTGGGCTTGAGGGCTCAATTGTAAATGAGGTAGCGGTTAGCAGGGAGGAAGGAAAAGTTTTTATAGGTCATCCTTCTGGGGTTATAGATCTCTCATTTAAGAAGTCTTCAGATGGTGAAATTGAAGAGGTTACCATAGGTAGAACCGCAAGGCTGATAATGGAGGGGATCGTTTATGTTCCTGAGAGTCGTATTTATGGGAGGTGGTATGATAGCAGTGAGGATAAGCTGGCTGATGTGGAAATCTGACATAAGGGGGTGTTAATGTTGAGAAAACTAAAGTATGTTGTTCTTGCCTTGGTAGTAGTTGTAACTTTAGGCTTATGGAGTTTTGCTTTCGCTAAGTTTCCTGAAAGACCTGTGACCCTGGTTTGCCCCTTTGGTGTGGGTAGCGCAAGCGATACTTTTGTTAGGGCCTTGAAGGAGCCGCTGTCTAGAGCCTTAGGAGTTCCCGTTGTTATAGTTAATGTGGAAGGAGGAGGCGGACTTAAGGGTTTAGTTTATGCAGCTCAGCAACCGGCAGATGGTTATACGCTATTTCAATTTACTCCCTCTCATATAATAGCCTCCGTTTTAAAGAGATCAGAATATGATCTTTTTAATGACTTTGTGGTTTTAGGTAGAGGAGATGATGATATCTATGCCCTTGTTGTAAGTCCTAAAGGTGAGTTTAATACCTTTAAGGACTTGCTTGAGTGGGCTAAGAAGAATCCTTATGCTCTAACTATGGGCGGTGTTTCTCCTATGGGGCTTGATGAGTTCGTTACCCGCGTTTTTGCTAAAAAGTTTGGTATTAACGTTACATTTGTTCCCTTTGAAAGCGGTTCCCAAGCCTTCACAGCTTTAATGGGCGGTCACATAAAGGCAATGCTTTATAAGATGGAATCAGTTGCTCCGCAAGTTGCTTCTGGTGCAGTTAAACCGTTGCTTGTTATGACTCCTGAGAGAATCAACGATCCTCTTTGGAAAGATGTTCCTTGTGTTAAAGAGTTTGGAGTTGAGATGTATATAGGCTCCTTTAGGGCATTTGCTGTTAGGAAGGGAGCACCGGAAGAGGCCATAAAGGTCCTTGAGGCTGCTATAAAGGATGCGGTTAATAGCCCTGAGTTTAAGGAATATATAAAAAAGCTCGGTTCTATACCTAGGGGCGGATATATGGGGCCAGCAGAGTTCGCAAAATATATGGAGGATGCCAAAGTGATGTTTACTGAGATAGCCAAGGAATTTGGTTATTTGAAATAATAGAAGGCATGAGTGAGGGGAGGGATAGCTTATGGTTAGTAAAGGTAAGAAAAGGTGGATTTTGTTATTCGTCCTAGCTTCGCTTCTCCTTGTGTCTTTTTCTGCTTATGCGAAGTTTCCGGAAAGACAGGTAACAATCGTTGTTCCCTTTGGTGTAGGTGGCGGTGCTGATACATTCGCTAGAGCCTTACAGGGACCGTTATCTAAGGCTTTAGGAGTTCCCGTTGTGATAGTTAATGTAGAAGGCGGTGGAGGATTGAAAGGTATGATTTATGCGGCTCAGCAACCTGCTGACGGTTATACTATATTTCTCTTTACTACATCGCATCTTATAGCATCTATTTTGAAGAGAGCGGAAGTAGATCTTTTTAAGGATTTCGAGATACTAGCTAGGCTTCAGCATGACGTTTCTGTTCTTTGGACCTCTGGGAAAAGTCAGTTTAAGAGCTTTAAGGAGCTCTTAGATTGGGCAAAGAAGAACCCTTATGCCTTAACCGTTGCTGGAACTTCTCCATTGGGTTTTGATGAGTTTAGAGATCGTTATTTTGCTAAGAAGTTTGATATCAAGATAACCTTTGTTCCCTTTGAAAGCGGTTCTCAAGCTATAGCTGCTACCTTAGGTGGCTTTGTTCTTACTCACATGGAGGAACCTGCTCCGATAAAGGATATTATAGCTAGTGGTGAGGGTAGAGCTCTCGTAGTTATGTGGAAGGAAAGGCTTCCTCTTTGGCCTGATGTTCCTTGCGTTAAGGAGTTTGGAGTTGAAGACTATATAGGCGTGTTTAGAGCCTTTGCTGTTAGGAAAGGAACACCACCTGAGGCAATTGAAGTGTTATCCAAGGCTATCGAGAAGGCTATTCAAGATCCAGAGTACCTAGATTTTCTTAAGAAAACCATGGGAGATTTAAGACCTGGTTATCTTCCTGGACCGCAGTTCCTCAAGGAGTTAGAGGAGGAAAGGAAAGCATACGAGGAGATCGCAAAAGAGCTTGGTTATGTTAAACAGTAAGTTTCTGATCGAGGGTGGGAGAGTACCCCACCCTCGACTTTTTAAGGGGTGATGAAAGTGGGAGAACTTGTATTTGAACTATCTGCTTTGGGTTTGGCGGTTTTCTTTTATGTAGTTGCTGTAGTTTCAGATGCTCCTAATCCTATCTCTGTTATGAGGCCTTACTGGTGGCCTAAAATGATATTATTCATAATGTTAATTATATGCTTGGTGCTTATTTTCGGAGCTTTGAAGGAGTGGAAAGCTTTAAAGGTTACTAAGAGGGAAAGTAAAGCTAGAGCTTGGCCTTGGCTTTTAGCTCAGGTTATTAATATAACTGCCTTGGTTGCTCTCCAGAATGTATTAGGCTTCTTAGTAACCTCTATTATCTGTGGGATTTTATCTTGTTTCATAATAGAGGGGAAATTCAGGTTTATGCATCTTCTAGTATCTTTAGTTGCCGTATTAAGTTTGACCTTGTTTTTCGGTTCCGTTATGGGTGTAATTCTTCCCAGGGGTCTTTGGGTTTTTAGAGATTTAAGTTTTTACCTATATTGAGGGGTGAGGAGAATGGAGCTTTTAGGTGCTTTTTATAAGGTTATGCTCGACCCGATAAGCTGGTTTTTAATGGTTATCGGTGTAGCAGCTGGCACACTCTTTGGAGCGCTTCCAGGTATAAGTACTTCTATGGGTGTTGCTCTAATGTTACCTTTTACCTATAAGCTTGATGTTGTTTATGCTCTTATACTATTGGTTTCAACTTACTGTGGTGGCGTTTTTGGAGGATCTATAACCGCAATCATGTTTAATATCCCTGGAACTCCAGAAGCGACACCTACCACATTTGATGGCTACAAGATGACGTTGAAAGGTGAAGGTGGAAAGGCCCTTGGAACAGCTATAGCTTGTTCGGCATTTGGAGGAGCTTTTAGCGTTGTAATGATGGCTTTGATTTCTCCTCTTTTGGTTAAAGCAGCGTTAAGTTTTAGCCCTGCTGACTATGCTGCTGTTGCCTTTTTAGGTTTAAGTGCTGTAGCTGGTTTAGGTTATGGACCTAAAGAGCAGTTAAAGGCTTTACTTTCGGTAACCTTAGGCTTGCTTTTAGCTACTGTTGGTATAGATGCTATAACAGGTGTTCCTCGTTTTACCTTTGGCTCGTCAGCCCTTCTTGGTGGTATAAAGTTTATACCCGTAATGATAGGGGCCTTTGCTGGTGGGGAGGTTTTAAGACAGATAGAGGATAGAAAGAAGGGTTTAGGTGAGGAGATAGTTCTTTACAAGAAGGAAATAACAGCTAAGATTCCATCCTTAAGGGAGTTTTTAGCTATAAAGTGGACGATACTTAAATCGGCTTTCATAGGATTAGGTATAGGGATTCTTCCTGGAGCTGGTGCAACTATAGCTGCCTTTGTAAGTTATGGTGTAGCTAAAAGATCGTCTAAGCATGGGGATAAATTTGGAACCGGAATAATGGAAGGCGTTGCCGCTCCAGAGACAGCAAATAATGCTTCTACAGGAGGAGCAATGGTTCCTTTGCTTTCCCTTGGTATTCCAGGGAGTGGAACTACAGCGGTTATCTTAGGTGTTTTCCTTATGTATGGAATTCAACCTGGGCCTTTACTTTATGCTAAGGATCCGCAGCTTGTTTATTCTATAATAATAGGAATGTTTTTAGCTAACGTATTAATGCTTTTTATTGGAAAGCTTGGAGTGAAGCTATTTGTTCAGACCCTTAGGCTACCCTATTATGTTATAGGAACATCTATATTGCTTCTTTCCCTTATAGGTTCCTATGGTCTTGATAATGATATAGATGATGTTTGGGTATGTCTGGTATTTATGGTTATAGGTTACTTCATGAGGAAGTATGGTTTTCCTGTAGCTGCTTTAGTTTTAGGTTTGGTTTTAGGGAAGCTTATAGAGAATAATCTTAGAAGAGCGCTTATAATATCTGGTTTCAGCTGGAGCGCTGCTCTTGGAAGGCCTTTAACTATTTCTCTTGTAGCCATAACGATATTCATGCTTGTTTGGCCGTATATAAAGGCGTTTAGGGAAAAGGTAAAAGGCGTTTAGCAATGCTTTCTCCAACTCAGAGGCTAGCGTTCTTCATTAAAGGTCTTAGTTATGAGAGTTTACCGGATATCGTTAAGGAAAGGGCTAAAGAATCAGTTATAGATACCTTAGCTGTAGCTATAGCTGCCTCCTGCTTTGAGGAAGTTCCTTATGTTGTTCAAGAGATTTTAAGTCATGACGAATCTTCTGAATCGACCGTATGGGGTTATAATCGTAAAGCTTCGGTTTTTAACTCTGCTCTTTTAAATGGAATCATGGGACATGCTTTGGAGCTTGATGATGTCCATAAAGAGTCAAAGACCCATCCAGGTACGGTTGTTATTCCTGCTGTTTTAAGTGTAGGTGAGCTTTTAGCTTCCTCTGGAAGAGAGATAATAGAAGCTATCGTGGCAGGTTATGAAGTAATGATAAGAATTGGTATGGGTATAGGTGTTAGCAGTCATCGGTTAAAAGGGTGGCATGTAACGGGCACAGCTGGAACTTTTGGAGCGGCAGCTGGGGTAGCGAAGCTATTAAAACTTGATGAATCTCAAATAGTAAGTGGCCTAGGTTTGGCTGGTACCCAATCGTCTGGGTTATGGGCTTTTACTGCAGATGGAGCTACCTGTAAAAAGCTTCATCCAGGACATGCTGCCTATTGTGGCGTTTTGTCCGCTTTTCTCTCTAAGGCTGGCATGACAGGGTCAAGTAGGATACTTGATGCGGAAGATGGAGGATTATTTCGCGCTACCTCGGATGAGTATGATCTTTCCTTAGTCACGAAAGATTTGGGAGAGGCCTTTGAGATAGTTAATGTTGATCGCAAACCCTATGCTTGTTGTAGAAGTATGCATCCTCCTATAGATGCGATACTTAAGTTAAAAAAGGAATATAATCTTGAGCCTGAGGATATAGAGTCTATATATATAAAGACTTATAAAGTTGCCATTAAGCAATGTGCCTTCACTAAAAAACCTGTTAACGTTGCTGAAGCGAAGTTCTCTATGGCTTATGGTGTTGCAGTAGCTTTATATGATGGTTGTGCTCTTGTAGAGCAGTTTAGTCCGGAGAGAATAAGAGATCCTAAGGTTTTAGCCCTATCGGATAAAGTGTATATAGAGGAGGATGAGGAATTTACGTCTAGGTATCCTCTTGAATGGGGTTGTGAGGTCACGGTTCTAACAAAGAGAGGAGAAAGATTTACTACTAGGATTTACGCTGCTAAGGGAGACTCTAGGAGGAATCCTATGAATACCGAAGAGATAAAGGATAAGTTTATGAGATTAACCCAGCCTATACTTAAGGAGAAAGCTGAAAGGCTTTATGAAATGCTGGTTAACATGGAAAGTTTAAAGGATATAAGTGAGTTGAGTAATTTATTGAAAACTTAATAAGCTTGTGAAACATCTTTCCCTTCCTTCTTGATGTTTTGGACTTGACGAAGGAGATTACCTTAGGTATAATATCGAGCAATTATACATCATACAATATATGATGTATTTAAAAGTGAAGGGAGGGAAAGTTGTTGTGTGTTGAAGGAGAGGTAAAATGGGGGCTTGAGGGTGTCATTGTAACGGTGAGCTCCATCTCTTACTTGGACGGGGAGAAGGGATTGCTCTCTTACAGAGGTTTCGCTGTTGAGGAACTAGCTTGTAATTCTTCCTTTGAAGAGGTGGCTTACCTTTTGTGGTTTGGGGCGTTGCCGACGAGTGATGAATTAAATTGGCTTTCATCAGAGCTTTCTAAGGAGAGAGATATACCTTTGGAAGTGGTAAATATAATGAAACTTTTTCCCAAGAAAACTCATCCAATGGATGTTCTAAGAAGCGTAGCTTCTATTCTAAGTTTTTACTCAGAGGATGACTCTATTTCTTTCAAAAATGCTATACATTTAACAGCTAAACTTCCCACAGTAGCTGCTTATTGGTATAGGTTAAGAAACGATTTACCGTTGATACCACCTGATAGAAGCTTAAGTCATGCTGATAATTTCCTTTACATGATGTTTGGCGAGGTTCCTGAGTATTCTGATCTATTCGATAAGATGCTTATACTTCATGCAGAGCAGGAGATAAACGCATCTACTTTTTCTGCGATGGTTACCTCTTCTACGTTAAGCGATATTTACTCTGCTGTGGTCTCCGCTATAGGAACATTAAAGGGGTCCCTTCATGGTGGGGCTAACGAAAAGGTTTTAGAGATGTTAGAGGAAATAGGATGTATTGAAAACACTGAAAGCTACTTTAACGCTATGGTTTCAAGAAAGGAAAGGATTATGGGATTTGGTCATAGAGTATATAAGACCTATGATCCGAGAGCAAAGCTTATGAAGGAATGGCTTTGCGAGTTGAATGAAATTCAAAAGGTGAAATATTTGGATATAGCTTTGAAGCTTGAGGAGCTAGTTTTGGAAAAGTTTAAGGATAAAAGGATTTATCCTAATGTAGACTTTTTCTCTGGTATTTTGTACAATCATTTTGGTATACCAAGGGACTATTTTACAGTTTTGTTTGCCATGGCAAGGATCGTGGGATGGACGGCTCATGTGATCGAGTATCGTCAGAATAATAGGCTTTTTAGACCATTAGCGATCTATAATGGTCCTGTAAATTTAAGTTATAAGGAAGTTAAGAAACAAATTAGTAAGGGAGCGGCTTCATAAATAAATTTTATGGGGGCGAGGCGGTGCTTTTACTCATGATAGAGAGAAGGTCTTTGAAGGATGAGGTGTTAGAGAAGGTTAAAAGCTATATAGTTTCAGGGCGTTATCTTCCTGGGCAGAAAGTGGTTATAGACAGTCTTGCTAAGGAGCTTGGGGTTAGTGTGACTCCTGTACGGGAAGCTTTGCACTATCTGGCAGCTCAGGGATTGTTGGTTTCAGAGCCTCACCGGGGATTTTTAGTTAAGAAGTGGAGTAGAAAGGAAATAGAAGACCTTCTTTCATTAAGGGCTTATCTTGAAAGGCTTGCTGCTAAGCTATTTATAGAGCGAGGATATGATGCTTATATTGATCTCCTTAGGGAGAAGCTTAAGGAGATGGAGCTAGCTTCTGGTATGAGCAGTGTAGAAGAGATGACCAGGCTTAACTCTGAGTTTCATGCGATAATTGTTAAAGGGGCTGGAAATGAAGAGCTTCGGCGTGTTATAGATTCTTTAAGTGAGAAG
The DNA here is from genome assembly GCA_025060595.1 of Synergistota bacterium. Taxonomy (NCBI): domain Bacteria; kingdom Thermotogati; phylum Synergistota; species Synergistota bacterium. The sequence continues at coordinate 13,535 of JANXBX010000008.1, forward strand.
CTTTATAGGGTTAGAGTTCTTTCAATATCCTATCCAGGTAGGTTTAAGGATTCTTATAAGGAGCATATGGATATCTATGAAGCCATAGAAAGTAAAAATATTTCTCTTGCTGAAAAGAGAGTAGAGGAGCACATAAATAGTATTTTAAGAGTTCTCCTTAAAAGGTTTGAGGAGGGCTTAATTTAAGCTTAAGCCTCTTTAGAGCTACTAGGATTGCTCCGATTGCCGATGCCTTTTCGGCAACCTCATATGAAAGGACCTTCACATTGATTTTGAGTGCTTCCGATGAGATCCACATGTTGAATAATTTTCCGAAAATTTCTCTTAGTGGACCTGTTCCCCCAATGAATATGTTGGCCTCTCCTTGATCAATTAAGCTCTTGAATCTTTGATCTTTCTCGAGAGCTAAGATATCTATACTACCGAGCGCGCCCCAAAGGAAGCTTCTTCTCTGGTCAGTATTAGATTCGCTCATTAGATGAAGAAGCCTTATCATAAATAGGCTTCGAGTTAATCCGCATTGGCGAGCCATTTTAAAGCCGTTAAGAAGGAACTCTTCATCAAGGTAGCTTAGCTTTAAGTCTTCAAGAGATCTTCCCAATAGCGTTGAAGATACCAAGGCGCTTGCAAGCTCTCCTGTTATGGTTGTTAAAGAGCCTTTTATGCGCTTATTTTCATCTATAAATATGAACTTTGTATGAGAGCCAGGTATAACTATTATCGCTGGTTTTTCTATTTTCTCGAGCTCTATGATCCCAAAGCTTTCACATTCTTCGCCTCTCATTATGTCGCAAGATTTTATTTGCTCAAAGAGAGAGCCTTTTTCCTCTTTTGGGATCGTCTTTACTCCTGGTATGAATAAAATGGGTTTTGGCCATATCCTTTCAAAGAGCTTTTCAACTATGTTTGAGGCTACCTCTTCAAGGCCAGCTGGAGCAATAACATGCTGGACTTCAAGAAGGCCTGCCTCTGAGGTTATCATCCCCGAGGCTGCGATTCCCATTATTTCATTTGAGGATATACTCCCTTCCTCAATTACCCTTGATATGCATTTAATTAAGGCTTCCTCTAAGGCCTCTTTACCTTTTAATCTTGTATCCTTAGCACCTATATTTTCACTTACTTTAGCCACTATAGATAGACTGCTTAAATCTACTAGTCTTACTCTTGTGTTAGTTGTGCCTCCATCTATCGTTATGAAGAATTTCTTTTCCATCCCTTTACCCTCATTAATTTTGTGCTAGCTTTGGAAGTACAGTTGTGGATCTTGGGAAAACAGCTATCTTACACTGTCTTCCATATCTAGCAATTACTCTGTCGATGGCCTCTTGCAATGTAAGGCAGCTTTCGATTCCCATCTTCTCAATTATATGAGGCTCTATCTTTTGCGTTACTATTATCATTCTAACCTTTTCTAATGTTCTCGCCCATATTTGAGCTCCCCATTGATCTTTAACCGGGGATGTATAGCACTTTTCAATTATAGCCTCAGGTTTTCCTAAACACATTAGCTCGTAAAACTCTCGATGGTGTCCGATTCCCTCCGTTCCCTCCATAGGCAGTATTATAGTTCCTCCATCTTTTATGATTTTACTTTTTGTTCTAAAAACTGCTGATGTTATCTTCGGTCCTTGATAAAGTACTTGATCTAGTGGGAATCCGCTTGCTGTTATAGCCACGTCACAAGGATGAGGAAGTTCGACTTCTCTGAAGCTTCTAGAAAGCTCTACTCCTTTAAGCCATGCTTTTTCTAAATCTCCGCCTACGGCCCAGGTGAGCTTTTCATTTTGATTTAAGACTAAGTTTAAGATAAAGTCTACCCTTATCGCTCTTGCAAACTCCATAGCATCCTCATGTTGGGGATTCCCCTCTAGTACACCGTTTACCGCAAGCGGATGGTCCATCATCTTAGCATTGTGGTTATGCATTACAGCTTTTTCGCTTGCTATCCCGGGCATGATGCTTTTTCTCCCACCTGTGAAACCAAATTGCTGGTGGGGCTCTATATATCCTGTGAGTATAAGTACATCTGTTTCTACAGCTATTCTGTTAACTTCTATAGGGGTTCCTCTGCTTGTTTCCCCTAGATATACTAAATTAGACTTATCTTTGTAATCGTGATTTATTATCTTAACTCTTTTAACGATGTTTTCTCCATAAAGGTTTTTTTGTTCCTCTATGGTTAATCCTCGATGTAATCCTGTTGCGATAAGAAGAGTGATGTCTTCGTCTTTCACTCCGCATCTATTTAAATACTCAAGGAGAATAGGTAGCACTACTTTGTAAGGTATAGGTCTTGTTATATCGCTTACTACTATACAGACCTTTTTACCCGGCTTAGCTAGCTTGGATAAGGGCGGAGTTCCTATGGGTTCTTCAAGCGCCTTTGTGATCTCTTCTATAGGATCTTTTGCTGGTTCTACCCCTGGAGCTTCGTAAATTCCCATCAGGTTTTCCGTTGGAATGTTTGCGCTTATATAGTTATGGCCAAAAGGTATGGTAACTTTTATCAAGTTAAAGCCTCCCGAATTCCTTAAGAAGATCCTCTAATCCCTTGCCTTCCCTGATTCTTTTTCTGGTTAATTCTTCTTGTTCAGCTAAAGCTTGGGCTTTTAGTAAAACTTCCTTTGCCTTTTCCTGCGGAACCACTGTTACTCCTATTTCGTCAGCTATGATGATATCTCCGGGTTTTACTATAACGCCTCCACAGGTTATGGGTACATTTATCTCTAAAGTATCAAGGCGTCCAGAGTAAGGAGAGTGGGTTGACCTTGGAATTACTCCCCGAGAAGCTATTGGAAATCCTAAGTCTCTTATTTCATCGGTATCCCTAATGGAGCCATCTACAACCGCACCAGCTATTCCCTTATGCATGCATAAATTCGCCATAAGTCCTCCCCATACGGATGTTTCCGTTTCCCCGCGAGCATCGACTACGATTACATCTCCAGGTTGAGCTACAGATAGAGCATAAAGGGGATCTACGAGATCACCAGGATATAGTTTAACAGTTAAGGCCGGCCCAGCAAATTTCTTTGAACGATCTATAAGCTTTATTTGAGAGTGCATCACTCCAGCTCTTTCTTGTGCATCTGCCACAACGCAACTTATGCTATAGGTTGGAAGGAGCTTTTTGAATCCCTCAACTACTTCCCAATCAACGTTTGCGTGAGCTAAAATCTTAGGAAAGCTTTTCTTTTCCTCTTTACACATTAGGATCCCTCCTTTATATTCCTCCTGAATCGGAGGTTAGGCGAGTTAAGTACTTCTCTGTTAACTATGTTATTGGGCAAAGTTCCTGTTAATGCTCTGGAGACCTCTAAGGCTGCGGTTGTCCTGGCTTCGATCAAGGATTCCTCAGAGTAATAGGCAGCATGTGGTGAGACTACAAGGTTGCTTAGCTTGAATATAGGATTTATAGGCTTCCAATTTCTTTGCTTTGCTGGTTCCTCCTCAAGGTCATCAAGAGCTGCCCCAGCTATCTTTCCCGAGGATAAGGCTTCATACAAGGCATCGTTTTCTATTATAGGGCCTCGTGCGGTGTTGATGATAAAGGCCCCTTGTTTCATCATGGAGAAAGCCTTTCTATTAAACATCCCTCTCGTTTCCTCAGTAAGAGGAGCTTGAATAAAAATTACATCAGAGTTTCTTAAAAGTTCCTCAAAGGAAACGGCTTTACAACCGTCGCTTTCTATCTTAGATTTATCAGCATAAGGGTCATACACCAGGATCTTAAGGCCAAAGGGCTTTAATCGAGAGGCTATGGCGCTACCTATCCTTCCGTAGCCTACGATTCCTGCTGTCATTCCAGCAATTCTATGGATTTTATAACCGCACGCGTCCCAATGCCACTTTCCTTCTCTGACAGCTTTGTCATATTCCCTTATTCGCCTGGCCATTGTTAAAAACATCGCTAGTGCGTGATCCGCCACCTCGGAAATACAGTACGCTGGCACATTTGTTACTATTATTCCATTTTTGGTAGCTGCCTTTACATCTACAATGTCAACGCCAACGCCATATCTTGCTATGATAATGCAGTTTTTCATTTCGGATATGACCCTTTCGCTTACCTTTGCATACTCAACGAGTATTCCATGGGCGTCATGAGCTACCTCTATTAGCTCTTCTTCTGTTTTACATTGATTTCCTATAACTTCAGCACCGATTTCTCTTAATATAGATGTTTCTATGCTTAGATCTGGATAATCGTAATCAGTAACTACTACTTTGTATTTGAAATTAGGTCTGTTCAAATCTTAAGCACCCCCTATTTGGCTTTCTGATTTAAGGCTACTTGGTTAACCTTCTTTTGTCAAGCTTTCTTTGATACTATTAGTTATCTTAACCCAATCCTCTAAAGGGAGCTCTTCTGCTCTTACCGTTGCAGGTAGATTCATTTCCGCTAATATAGACTTTAGCTTGATTTCTTCGAAGAGGACTTTGAGATTGTTAAGTAAGGTTTTCCTCTTCCTTTTAAAACCTTCTTTGACTATCTTGAAAAATAGGTCTTCATCCTTAATACCCCATTTTCCTCTCGGGTTTTCATAAGGTTTAAGTTTTATGAAGGAGGATTCAACCTTAGGTTGGGGATAAAATACCCTTGAAGGAACGTTAAAAAGGATCTGGACCTCTGCATAATATTGCACTATCACGCTTAAAGCTCCGCGGGTTTTTCTTTTTGGGGGTGAGGCGATTCTTTCCGCTACCTCCTTTTGAAGCATTAGGTATAGTTCATCTATAAGCCCTTTACCCTTTTCTAAAAGGTATAGTATTATTTCAGTTGCAATTCTATAGGGGAGATTTGCCACAACTTTTACCTCATATTTCTTCTTCTCTTCCTCTAAAAAAGATAGATCTACCTTAAGAATATCATCTTCTATTAGATAAAAGTTTGGTTGACTTCCCATCACTTCATCTAGTACTTTGCATAGCTTTTCATCGACTTCTACACCTACGACCTTTGCTGCATATCTAGATAGGAAAAGAGATAGGTTGCCCATTCCCGAACCTATTTCTAATACGAAGGTATTTTTACCTAAATTTGCTACTCTGCATATCTTATCCAGTAGCTGGGGATCGTATAGAAAGCTCTGCCCCTTAGCCTTGCTAAATCTTAATTTAACTTTGTGAGCCAGGACCTTCATCTGTTTTAGGGTTAGATATTTCATGGCTTTCTTAAATAAAAAGGACCGGGTTAAACCGGTCCTTATTTTTTAAAACTAAATGGTCGGGACGAGAGGATTTGAACCTCCGACCCCCTGCGCCCCATGCAGGTGCGCTAAACCAGGCTGCGCCACGCCCCGACCGCTAATTTAAATTTTAAACTTTTTTTTCTTTTAAGTCAAGGGGAGCCTCTTATTCAAGCGGGTTTCCAAAGTTGTTCAAGAAAGCGAACTCTTTAAGCTGTAGGCGGGGAGGCCTTTCCTTTTCAGCTTTAATTTGTTTTTCGGTCAAGGTTGGTTTTATATCTTTCGAGTGTTTTCCCACTACTAAAAGGGTTATCACTTCATATTCTTTAGGTATGTTAAGAATCTCCTTTACCTTATCCGGTGAGTATCCTGCTATGGGATGTGCTACTAAGTCAAGCTCGGTTGCTCTTAACATCAATATTCCAACGGATATCCCTACATCGAAGGCGTAATACTGTCTTCCGTCTTTAAGCATGCAATCGAGATCTGGTTTGCTACAAACGGCTATAAAAGCGGATGCATCATAAGCCCATTCGTTTCCTTTTGATAAGGCTTCTCGCATCGCTAATAGCTTTTCCTCTGAGTTCACAAAGATGAACCTCCAAGGTTGATTGTTAAAGCAAGAGGGAGATAAAGAGGCGCATTTTGCTAAGTCTATAAGTGTTTCCAGAGGTATGTTGATCTTATCGAGAGATCTGTAAGCTCTTCTTTCCTCTATAGCTCTTTTTACATCCATGTTCTCACCTCCCTTTTAAATTATATCAGACTTGAAAATATTAATAGATGTATAATCTTAAGTTTTATATAGCATTTTGAAAAAGCCTTGTTTTAAATGTATTAAATCTTTTTACTTCATTTTACAAATATGTTAAAATACTTGACCTTTTTTAGAACTTCTTGTAGAATATAAAAGTGTTGAAGGATTGCTATTCTAGGAGATATTGATTTAAGAGGAGAAAGTGATTATGCTTTTTGTTTTGTGTGTTTTTGATGAAAGCCCTTTATTATAAAATTAGGATATGGCTTTCCGTGTCGGTGGGAGGGATCATGAGAAACCCTCCCATCGACTTATTTTAGAGTTTTTATAAGGGGTGATCTTGTGGTGGGATGGATAGGGGAGCATCCTATTTTGAGTTTTAAGCATGGTAGAAAGGTCAAGTTTTACGTTGATGGGAGGGAATGCGAAGGATATGAGGGAGAGCCGATTGCCGCTGCCCTTCATGCTAATGGTATTAAAGTTTATAGAAGGAGTGTAAAGTTGGGAAGACCGAGAGGCTTTTTCTGCGCTGTTGGCAAGTGTTCCTCCTGCTTTATGGTTGTGAATGGTGTTCCTAACGTTAGGGTTTGCATAACTCCTCTTAAAGAGGGAATGAGGATTCAAACTCAAACTGGAAAGGGTGAGATACGTTGAAAGAGACAGAGATATTGGTGGTAGGTGGCGGGCCTGCCGGTTTAAGCGCATCAATTGAGGCCGCTCGTGCAGGAGCCAAGGTTTTAATAATAGATGATGGCCTTAGACTAGGTGGCCAGCTTGTAAAGCAGACGCATAAGTTTTTTGGCTCGAAGGAAGAATACGCTGGGACAAGGGGTTTCAAGATAGCGGATCTTCTTCTTCAAGAGCTCGAGGAGTATAAGGATAGATTTGAAGCTATCACTAATACAACTGTTACGGGGTATTACGCTGATGATGGGGTTTTTGGAGCTTTAACCGGGGAGGAAAAGTACTTTAAGGTGAAGCCTAAGAAGGTTGTAATTGCTACCGGTGCTTATGAAAAGACCATTCCTGTTCCTAACTGTGATCTTCCTGGGGTTTATGGTGCTGGGGCAGTTCAAACTCTGATGAATGTTTATGGAGTTAAACCTGGCGAGAAGGCTTTAATGGTTGGAGCTGGGAATATAGGGCTTATAATAAGCTACCAGCTAGCACAAGCTGGCGTTAAGGTTCAAGCGGTTGTGGAAGCTATGCCTAAGATAGGTGGATATTTAGTTCACGCTTCGAAGATAAGAAGGATAGGCATACCTATATATACATCTCATACTGTTAAAGAGATACATGGTGAAGATTATGTAGAGGGGGCAACTATAGTGCAAGTGGATGAAAGGTGGGAGTTTATATCTGGGACTGAAAAGTATATAGAAGCTGACCTTATTTGTCTTGCTGTTGGGTTATCTCCCCTAATTGAGCTTCTGTGGCAGGCGGGGTGCAAGATGAGGTATATTCCTGAACTCGGAGGCTATGTTCCCGTAAGGAATAAGGAGATGCGAACTTCACATCCGGATTTCTATGTTGCAGGAGATGCTGCTGCCATAGAGGAGGCCTCTACAGCAATGATTGAAGGTAGAATAGCTGGTTTATGTGCTGCAGCAAGCTTAGGATATAAGTTGCCCGATTTTGAAGAGAGATTTAACAAGTTTTGGATGCAGCTTGAGATTTTGAGGAAGGGTCCCGTAACTGAAAAGATAAGACAGGGACTTCCAAGGGCTACTGTGGAAGGAGTGCAAGAATATGCTTGAGAAAACGGGCGTACCTACTCCTGAACAGATAAAGGAAGTGACACCTCCGGAAGAAATTCTAAACTCTAAGCCTGTTGTTATAGTTGAATGCTTTCAAAAGATCCCTTGCGATCCGTGTCATACAGCTTGTCCAACGGGAGCTATTTTAGAGTTTGAAGATATAAATGATCTTCCAAGGGTAGATTGGAATAAGTGTACAGGATGTGCCCTTTGTGTTGCTAAGTGTCCGGGTCTGGCTGTTTTCGTTGTTGACATGACCTATTCTGACAAAGAAGCGATCGTTAAACTTCCTTATGAGTTTCTTCCCGTTCCTCAAAAGGGAGAAATTGTAGAGTGTTTAAACAGAGAAGGGATTGTCGTTTCGAAGGGTAAGGTTCTTCATGTTTTTGAGCCCTTCAAAGATGGTACAAAGGTTATTTCTGTAGCGGTTCCTAAAGAGCTTGCGATGGAAGTAAGGCACATAAGGGTGGTGAGGAATGGTGGCAGATGAGAAGGATATCGTAATTTGTAGGTGTGAGGATGTAACATTGGGTGAGATACGTGAACTTATAAAGAAAGGATATGCTACAGTTGATGAAATAAAGAGGATTACTCGAGCTGGTATGGGGCCCTGTCAAGGGAGGACCTGCAGGGATCTTATAATAAGGGAGATAGTTCGCTTGACAGGTAAAAGGATAGATGAGGTACCGATGCCTACCTTTAGGCCTCCTATTAAACCTATTAAACTTGGGGTCCTCGCTCAAGGCGAGGATGAGGGGGAATGAGAAAGAGCGCTGATGTTGTTATTATAGGTGGAGGAATCCAAGGGTGTGCTATAGCTTATAACTTAGCTAAGATGGGCTGTAAAAACGTAGTAATTCTTGAAAGGAATACCATTGCAAGCGGTTCCACTGGGAGATGCGCTGCAGGTATAAGGGCTCAATGGGGAACGGAGATGAACTGTCGCTTAGGTATAGCTTCTATAGAGATATTTGAAAATCTCTCTGAGGAGCTTGGAAGGGATATAGATTTGCATCAAGGAGGCTACCTGATAATAGCTTATAAGGAGAGCGAGTTTGAACAGCTTAAGAAAAACGTGAAGCTTCAAAATAGCCTTGGTATAAAGTCAAAGATTATATCGGAAGAAGAAGCTAAGGAGCTATGTCCCCTTCTGAATACGGAAGGGGTGGTAGGCTTTACTTTTCACCAAAGAGATGGACATGCGGATCCTCTTTTAACCACTTTCGCTTATGCTGAGGCTGCTCGAAGGCTTGGAGTGGAGATATGTAGTTTCACTGAAGCTATAGGTATAGATGTGAGGAATGGGAAAATTAGAGGTGTTATTACAAACAAAGGATATATCTCAACTAAAGTGGTAGTTAATTGCGCTGGTCCTTATGCTAAGGAAGTAGCGGCAATGGTTGGAGTAGACATACCGATATATCCTGAAAGGCACGAGATACTTGTTACTGAGCCTATAGAAAGGGTTTCAAAGCCTATGCTTATGTCTTTTTCTGGGAACTTCTACGTTCAGCAAAGACCTCATGGAAGTTTCATAATGGGTTATGGACCTAAGGAGCATTTAAGAAGCCATGCACTTAACTCTACTTGGGGATTTCTCGAGGAGATGGCAAAAAAGTTTGTGAGATTGTTACCAGCCTTAAGTGGGCTTAGAGTTGTTAGACAATGGGCAGGTTCCTATGAGATGTCTCCAGATGCTCAACCTATCTTAGGGGGAATAGACGAGATAGAGGGATTTTACATATCAGCGGGCTTTAGTGGTCATGGCTTTATGTTTGGTCCGATAACCGGAAAGGTCTTGGCAGAACTTATACTTAATGGAGAAAGCTCTATACCAGTGGAAATGCTAAACTATAGAAGATTTGAGAGAGGAAACCTGATCAAAGAACCTGCTGTGGTTTAAATATTTTTGTCGCCTCATGATGGCAGCTGTAGGTATGGCCGTAGGTACCGGAAATATTTGGCGTTTTCCAAGGATAAGTGCCGCGAATGGTGGTGGCTCTTTTGTCTTAGTTTATATTATCGCTTTTATACTTTGGGCCATACCGCTTCTTATGGCTGAGGCGGTTTGGGGAAAGGCTACAAGGAGAGGAGTAATTGGCGCCTTTAAAGAGTTTTTAGGAGAGAGATATTCTTGGATGGGAGGCTTTGTAGGTTGGATTTCTTACGCTATAGCTTGTTACTATGCTGTAGTTATGGGGTATTGCGTTAGGTATTTTGTATATGCCCTAACTGGTGTTATAAGTCCTGGCGTGAATACGGAAGCTCTATGGAATAATTTTGTAAATTCTTCCTCTCAAATGATGATCTTTTTTGCTAATAAAGTAATGATCCCATCTCTATTTGTAATGCTTATTCTATGTCTATTCAAGGGAAGATGAAGATATAGCCTTGAACTGCACTTTAACGTGTTTTGCTGATACTGCTGCTGCATTGTTAGCTGCTTTAGCTGTCATTCCAATGAAGGTTGTAGGTTCTGGGAACACTGGTCTTGCTTTCATTCATCTCACCAGCCTGTTTGCCCAAATGCCTGGTGGAAGTATTGTTGCTGCTATATTCTTCTTGGCTTTAATCTTTGCAGCTTTGTCTTCGCTTCTTTCCATGCTTGAGCTTGCAACCAGGGTTTTAATTGATGCGGGTTGAGAGCGCACCAAAGCTGCGTTGGTTGTAGGTATAGTTACACGCTTTTGGGATTGCCCTCTTCCTATAAGGCTTATATTCTTGAGAATCAGGACTGGGTATGTGGCGTAGGATTGCTTATAAGCGGTATGTTCTTCTGGTATGGTGTAATTAAAAAGGGTGTAGATAAGATATATGAAAAATATATACGTCCCGTGTCTGATATAGATGTTCCTTGGCTTTGGAAGCTAATATATCTCTTCCCGGTTTGGTTCTTTATAATTGTTGGTTGGTGGATTTACCAGGCGATAACTTGGTATCCAGGAGAGTGGTATATGCCGTTTCCAATTGATAAATATTACTTATACTGTTGGAACTATGCTCTTTCAGTGGGCTATTGCCTTTATAATAATTTATTCTCTTAATAATAAGCTTGCGGGTTGGGTTAAACCATTAAATAATACCAAAATCTCTAAAAGCGGAAAGAGGGTGAGCTAGATATAGGTCTTAATGATGGTTATCGTTTTTATCCTCGTCTTTGGAGGATTAGGTTGGTGCATTAAAAGGTCCTTTGAGGCCGAAAAGAGGAGAAACTCTCGATCAAGATAGAAACTAATAGGGGCTATCCCTTAAGGGATAGCCCCTAAGTTTTCATACCTTGTTATGTTCCGTGCGGGCTATTATTTCCTCTTGTAATCCCTTTGGTAGGTTAACGAAGTAGTCGCTATAACCTGCTACTCTAACCATTAGATCTTGGAAGTCTGCAGGTCTTTTCTGAGCTTCTCTTAAGACTTCAGCGCTTATTACATTAAATTGGACGTGATGTCCACCAAGCCTAAAGAAAGTCCTTATAAGTTGTGCAAGCTTAAAGAGATTTTCTTCGGTTTCAAAGAGATCAGGCGTTAGCTTTTGGTTAAGTAAGGCTCCTCCAGTTTTGTCCCAATCGCATTTAGCTATGCTTTTAAAAACTGCGGCTATACCCTTTCTATCCATTCCTTGAACGGGTGATATCCCTTCAGATACAGGAAAGCCTGCCTCTCTACCATCAGGAGTGGCTCCAGTTACCTTTCCAAAATAAACATGAACTGTGGTTGGTAAAAAGTAAACCCTTCTTTGGGCTCTCCTTATAGAGGAGGGTGGATAGCTTTCAATCATTTCTACTAGGGAATCTACTAGCATTTTAGCTATTTCATCTACATAATCATCATCATTCCCAAACTTGGGAGTTTTTTCAGGGTTGCGTAAAACCTCCCTTAGTAGTTCATAACCTTTCCAGTTAGATCTTAAAGCATCTAAGAGTGTGTTTATGGAGATTTTCTTTTTGTCAAAGACATGATACTTTATAGAAGCTAGGCTGTCAGCTAAGGTTCCAAGTCCAACTAATTGGATGTATTGAGTGTTGTATCTTGCTCCTCCTGCGTTATAGTCCTTTGCGTTTCTGATACAGTCATCTATCCATAAGGATAAGAATGGTACTGGAAGAAGCTTGGCGTAAAGGCTTTCTATTATATCGTTGCCTCTCATTTTTATATCTAAGAAATGCTTTACTTGTCTTAGAAAGGCATTCCATAGCTCTTCAAAGCTTCTAAAATCTCTGGGATCGCCAGTTTCTAATCCTATCCTCTTGCCCGTTAAGGGATCAGTTCCATTATTTAATGTTATCTCAAGTATCTTTGGGAGGTTAAAGTATCCAGTTAATATGTAACACTCTTTTCCAAAGGCACCAGTTTCAACACATCCGCTTACCCCAGAGGTTCTTGCATCTTCTAAGCTTTTCCCCTGTCTTAACATCTTCACTATAACTCCATCAAAGTTGAAAAACGGGGGTTCACCGAAGCCATCTGAAGCTACCCTTAGGGCCTCTATTAGAAACCTATCTGGGTTTTTGTTACTTATCAAAACCGCAGTGTTCGGTTGTAATGTTCTCATTTCCCTTAAAACCTCTAAGAAAAGGTAAGATAGTTCGTTAACTCCATCAGATCCATCCTCCTTTAGGCCACCGAAGTTTAGCTTTGAGAAATCATTGTATGTAAAGCTCTCTTCCGCTGTAACTCCAACTTTTGGGACAGCTGGTTGGTTATTAAATTTAAGCCAAAAGGCTTGGAGTAGTTCCTTCGCCCTTTCTCTTGTTAACCTTCCTTCCTCTAAATCTCTCTTGTAAAATGGATAAAGATGTTGATCTATCCTTCCAGGATTAAAGGAATCCCAGGGGTTGGTCTCATAAGTTACCCCCACATGAATAAACCAGTAGTGTTGAAGAGCCTCCCAAAAAGTTCTTGGAGCATGTGCGGGTACCCATCTGCATATCTCCGCCATTTTTTCAAGCTCTGCTTTTCTCTCTGGATCCTTTTCTTCATTTGCCGTTTTTTCTAATTTTTTTGCATAACGCTCAGCATAAATCATTATGGCATCGGCTGCTATATCCATGGCTTTCAATTCTTCCATCTTCTCGTAGTAGTCTGGATCGCTTTCTTTAAGTTCGGTTATCTTTTTCTTTATTTCCTCCTTTATGTCGAGGATCCCCATTTTAAAAATTCTCTCTCCTCCTGCAGTATGGCCTGGAGATCTTTGCTCCATAAACTCCGTCCATATCCCTGCTTCATAGGCGTTTATCCACTCTTTAGGGAGATTCTCAAAGATGATGTTTCTCATATCTTTGCCTTTCCAGAAAGGGATTATCTCTTCTTTATAAGCTTTTTTGACCTCTTCATTTACCTTATAAGGCATGTTTTCCCTTGAATTTAATATTTCTAAATCCTCTAAACTATGAACACAAATCTCAGGATAGGTTGGAACCTCCTTTATTCCTGTTCCTCTCAAGCCCACTATAAGTTCTCCTTCTTCTAAGGGTATTGAGCAGTTTTCAAGGAGATATTTAAAGAATAAAGCTCTTTGAATCGGGATTGACTTCCCTTTCGGAAGATCGCTTTTGTAAAACTCGGTTATAAGTTTTGCCCTTTCAAGGGAAATCTTAACTTCTTTTTCAACGCTTTCATTCCTTAGTTTTGAAATTCTTTCATTAACTGGTTTTATGGGGGATCTACGCCTTTTGATCTCCCTTCCGATCTTCTCTTCACATACTTTAGACACAAACTCACCCATATCTTTTACCCCCCGATTTTAACCTTTAAGCCTATCTTCTCGAACTCTCCTCGTATCCAGCTTAAGGTTTCCTCGCTTGTTTTTAAATTTAGCTTCATTTTATATTCTTTATTTAGCCTCTGATATTTTTCACTGACCTCGTGATAGGGTAAGAGGTTTACCTCTAGGATTCCATCAAGCTTAGATATTAAGTTTACCCACTCTTTAACGTTATTAAGGCTATCGGTAATCCCAGGTATTACTGGAAGTCTTAGGATGGTCTTCTTTCCGTTTTCTAACAAAAATTTAAGGTTCTCTTTTATGATTTCGTTTGATACACCTGTATATCTTTTGTGTTCGTTAGAGTTAAAAAGCTTTATATCATAGAGGAATAGATCTGTGTGAGGAAGGATCAACGCAAGGCTTTCCCTCGGGGCATAACCGGAGGTATCCACTATGGTATTTATATATCTTTTCTTTAATTCTTTTAAACATTGCGCTAAAAACTCAGGTTGTGCTAACGGTTCTCCCCCTGAGAAAGTTACACCTCCATTTGAGCTATCATAGAAAGGTAAATCCTTTTCTACCTCTTCTATAAGCTCTGGGATACTTATTACTTTTCCGATCTTCTTAAGAGCGCTTGTAGGACATGCTTCTACACATATTCCACAACCGTTGCATCGGTTGCGGTCGATTAATACCTTTTTCTCGCTAAAGCTTATGGCTTTCAAAGGACAAGCTTCAAGGCAACCTTTGCACCTTAGGCACTTATACTCAAGGTGAGCTATTTCTATTTTTCTTGATATACCTTCAGGATTATGGCACCACCAGCAATTTAGGGGACAACCTTTCATAAATACAGTTGTTCTTATTCCTGGGCCATCGTGAATAGTATACCTTTTAATGTCGAAAATCAGCCCTTTCGTTTAAAAGACACCTCTTTTTTTAAATGCTAATCGAATTTGGCGTTTAATTTTAAAGTAATTTAACTTTATTTTTTAAGATTCCTATTTTCTCTATTTCTATCTCTACTATATCTCCTTCAATTAACGAAAAATCCTCGGGAGGGATTATCCCTGTTCCTGTTAAGCATACGCTTCCTGGAGGAACAGGGTTATACTTTAAAAGATACTCTCTTATTTCGCTTATGCTTCTTTTCATCTGCTCTGTGCTAGTTTTTCCTTCGAATATCATATTTCCGTTTCTAAATATTCTACATTCTATGTTGAGTTTAGGTTCAAGGCCTACCTCGTCAACGGTAACTATTGATGGACCTATTGCACAGCATGCTTCGAATATCTTGGCCTGGGAAAGGTAAAGGGGATTTGCTGCCTCTATATCTCTTGAAGATACATCATTTCCTGCTGTGAAACCGATTATTTCTCCATCGAATCCAAGTACAAAAGCAAGCTCTGGCTCTGGTACGCTCCAATTAGAATCTCCTCTTATCCCTATTTCCTCGTCGGGGCCTACACAGCGATGATTTGTAGCTTTAAAGAATATCTCCGGTCTTTTTGCCCTATAAACCATACTATATATTCCCTTTATACCCGTTTCTTTTTCTCTTTCCTCTTCGCTTCTTTTATAGGTTACTCCTGCTCCCCAAACCTCAGGAGGGTCTATGGGTTTTATGATCTTGAGGTTTTTGAATGGTAACCTTTTGAGACCTTGAGGATTTTCAGTTATTATTTCCTTCAGAAGATCCCCAATGCTTCTATTTTTCCTTTTTGCATCAATAGATAAATCTAATATGCTCTGATACTTATCATCTTTCGCCTCGGTTATGTCTATAACTTCTTCGTTTACCCAGACACCGAGACGAACCTCATCCCTGAGAATGAAACGTACAATTTTCAAGCTTGAACCCTCCTTTCTCTCTTCTATTATATCGTATTGATCTTTATCTAGCATGGTATTATAATTTTTTTAAATCGTGTTATTAATTTTAATGGAGGTGTCACGCTGTGAAGGAAAAGCTTCGGACCTTCTTTAACGAGATGGCTGATAAATGGGATGAGATACAAGATATATCCTATGAGAAGCTGGAACAGCTTCTTTCTCGGCTACCTATACCAAGGGGAAGCGTGATACTAGATGTGGGTTCTGGAACTGGCGTGCTTATACCTTTCCTAAGAAAGCTTTTTATGCCCTCCTTGATAGTTGAGATGGATATAGCTGAAAGGATGCTTGCTATAGCTAGGAGGAAGTTTGGAAGTGATGGAATACTTTACATTTGGGGTGACGCGGAAAGTTATAGGTTTGATATAAACTTTGATGCTATAATCTGCTACTCCTCCTTTCCTCACTTTGAGGATAAGGAAAAGGCAATCAAAAATCTCGTTAATTTTCTTGATGGGAGGGGAATATTTGCTATAGTTCATACCTTGGGGAGAGAAGATATCCGCAGGATTCATTCTATGAATGAGATAACCAAGGATGATATCCTTCCTTCGGCAGAAGAGATTTCTCTTTTATTTAAAAAGAATGGATTGGAAATCCTTGAAAGTATAGACGATGAGGACAAGTATCTTGTCGTTGGTGTAAAGGTTGAGAATCCAAGACTAAATTTATAATTTCATTTTCAGTCTCCGGCCACAATCTTACAAGATTGTGGCCGGAAAGACAGCATATATAAGTTATAATTTCATTTTAGCTCGAAGCATAAGGTTGAAGATAAGGATAGTCTATCCGCATGTGTTTTATCCTCCAGGGGTATCCTTGTGCTTGCTATTATTACGTTATAACCTTCCCTTATACCGGTTATGATAACCGTGCCGTTCTTATCCGTTTTAAATGTCTTATCTGAACCTTGGATTTCGATTGTTACATCGGGCGTGGGTTTCCCCTTGTACAACACTTGAAGTCCAAGCTCTTTGTCTTTTATAGGTTGATTTAAAGGTATTATTTCAAACTCTAAACCAACCGGTTTTAGAGATGCTTCACTCCAACTTAAAATTAGTTTGCTGTACTTTAATGGATGAGAGGAGTCCTCAACAGGTTTTCCGTATTCAACTTTTGACATGTTTTTCCATCCCTCAGGCGTTTTTACCCAGTAACCATTGTCGAAGAAAACGGTTAAAATAGCCAGATTTTTAGAGGAATCAGTCAAACTCACAGCTACCTCGCCATCTCCTTCGATCAGCTTTACCCCTAGAGGTTCTCCCTTAGGGGAAAAACCCTTAACCTCTTTGACCTTCTTGACATCGTACTTTTCAAGATCGTTTCCGTGTCCATAGGCTATAAGGAAAAGATTTCCCTTTGGTATAAACCAAACGTCGTGTCCCCATGCTACACCCGTAATAGTAAATACCAGCAGTACCGCTAACAGTAAGCGCAACTTTAATCTACCTCCTTTTAACACGAATTTTATTTTTTGTGCTATTAGGCAAGCATTATATCAATGGGGTATTACTATGTCAAGGGTTGCTTGATAGGCTTTTTTGATTTAAAATTCTTAAAGGTGGGGAATTTTAATTGAGGGAGTGTAAGGCGTGAAAAGGAGATCTTTCGTGAGAGCTTTTGTGGTGTTTTTATTTTTGCTTTTTACTACAGGTGGCTTCTCAGAGGCTAAGGAATTAATAGATCCATTTCCTTTTATAGCTTCATCTTATTTAGTTAAGATAGATGGTAAGATCGTATGGGCTAAGGATATTCATAAAAGGCTTCCTCCTGCAAGTTTGACCAAGATTATGACTGCCTTGATCGCCCTTGAGAAGATTAAACCTGATGAGATAGTTCGGGTTAGCAGAAGTGCTGCTATGGAAGACGGATCGAGGATAAGGCTTAAAGAGGGAGATAGGTTAAGGGCTATAGATTTAATTTGTGCAGCTTTAATACATTCTGCTAATGATGCCTGTAGGGCTATAGCGGAATATGTGGGTGGAAGTGAGTCTAACTTTGTAAGGATGATGAACCTTCGTGCGCAGAGGATGGGCTTGAAGAACACAAATTTCGTCAACTCTTGTGGTCATGATCACCCGAATCATTACTCAAGCGCTTACGATTTAATGATATTAACCGAAGCTGCTATGAGAAATCAAGCCTTTGCCAGAATAGTTTCAATTCCTGAAATGGAAGTGAAAACTGTTGATGGTAAGAGAACCTTTAAACTTAAGAATAAGAATAAACTTATCGATTGCTATCCAGGGGTTATTGGAGTGAAGACGGGTTATACAGATAGAGCGGGGAGATGTTTAGTGGCCTGGGCAGAGAGAGGCAATAGAAAGGTTTTATTGATCCTCTTAAATGCTCCCAATCGCTGGGATGATGCGCCTTTCCTTCTTGACCTCGCTTTTGAGTTTTAGGGGAGGGGTGGTTTTTTTTGTTAAAGTGTAGGGTTTGTGGAAAAGGCTTCGTTGGTTTTAAAATTTCGTGTGATTGTGGTGGGTTATTGGACTATTTTTATGAAAGACCTAGAGTTTTCGATGTTTGCATTGATAAGAGGTTTTTGGACATAAGAAGGTATGTTAAGTTGCTTCCGTTAAAAGAGGCTTTTTATCCAAGCCTTACATTACCTTTAACTCCTATTGTTGAAAGGACCTTTAGTAATGTAAAGGTTTTCTTTAAGCTTGAGTATTTGATGCCAAGCGGTTCCTTTAAAGATCGAGGAACCTATGTAACGGTAGCAAAGCTTAAGGAAGAGGGTATACAAGAGGTTACTTTAGACTCTTCAGGTAATGCTGCTTTAAGCCTAGCTCTTTTTTCTAAGTGTGAAGGATTAAAGGCTCACATATTTATACCTAGTCACACAAGCAAGGGTAAAAAGAGGCTCCTTAAGTTTTTGGATGCTGAGGTTCATGAGGTTGAGGGCTCGAGAATGGATGTATATAAAAAGGCAAAAAGCTTTGAAGGGGGACTATATGTATCTCATTGGTTTAATCCCTTCTTCCTTGAAGGTACAAAATTGATCGCTTACGAGGTCTATGAGCAGGTAGGCTCGATAGATTACGTTTTAAGCCCTGTAGGAAGTGGAAGTCTATTTATAGGTCTTTATAAGGGCTTTAAAGAGCTTGAAAAATATGGTAAGCTTACCATGCCTGTCATGATAGCTGTCCAAGCTAAAGGTTTTGAGAGTTTAATTGAAAGAAGCGAAGAAAAGAGTTCCTTAGCTGAAGGAATAGCTATCCCAGAGCCACCGAGAAAAGAGGAGATGAAAGAAATCCTTAAGGAAAGCTGTGGAAAAGCTATTTCTGTGGGAGATAGTGAGATAAGTGAAGCTTTAGCTGAACTCCTTTCTTTTGGTTTTCTTGTTGAACCTACATCAGCTGCAACTTATGCTGGATTTAAGATCTTATTTAATGAAGGTTATTTTAAGGGAAAGGCGAAGGTTTTGATCCCTTTAACTGGCTCTGGTTTAAAGAGCGTTTAATGCTATATGTTCACATCCTTAAGCTTCATTTGAGCTTTTACTACAGAGGATATTACTCTGGATAGCGTTTCGAATTTTTCAACCGTTTTTTCCATAACTTCAAGAGCCCTATCAAAATTATTTTTCTCTTCAAGGAGATTTTCTCTTGTTCCTGAAAGGAGCTCTGCTATGCGATAAAGCAAAGTGTAATTACTTTGCATGAATTCCATTAGCTGTTGTAAGGATTTCTGAACGCTGGTGAAAATTTCTCCCACAAGTTTAGTGCTTTCCAAGGCCTCGCTAACTGCTTTTGATAGCTCCCTTACCTGATCTGTTATGCTTTTAGCTACTTTGTTTGATTCTCCAGCTAGCTTTTGCACTTCAGAAGCCACCACAGCAAATCCCTTGCCAAACTCTCCAGCTCTTGCAGCTTCTATAGATGCATTTAAAGCTAGTAGGTTTGTTTGCTTTGCAATTTTAGTTATTTCAATAGCCATGCTTTGTATTTCACTAAACATAGAAAGCGTATGAGAGGTTTTATTTATGGATGAGAGAACCACTTCGCTTATCTTAGATATATCTGCACCAGATTTCTCCAGATCTTCAACTATTTGTTTATTAACCTCTCTAGATTTTTCTATGCTTTCTATAAGGTTTTTACTTTCTTCCCCAAATTTTTCTGAAAGCTCTTCTATTTTCTTGCGAGTTTCTTCAAAGGTTTTTTCGAGCTCCTTTAGATTTCCTTGAGATTTTCTTACTCTTGAAAGAAGAGCCTCGTCAAGTTGCGACATGAATGATGTCATTAGGTTTTCTGCAAAAAACGCCGATAAAACTCTTTCACTGCATTTATCTTTGGACCTTATCATGTTATCACCTTCCGTAGATTTCATCTATTATATCTATTCCACACTTTAGGGTTTTAAGCCATTCAAGGAATTTCTTAACGTTTTCTCCCTTAATTATAGCTCCATGTTGTGGTGCTATTACGTTTATTTCCTTTCTTTCGACCAAGCTGAGCCACTTTTTGAGCACAACGCTTGAGGCAACATATCTTTTATGGAAGCCTTCCATTAGCTTTGTATGACTATTAAAGTCCTCCACAATTGGGTATCTCTTGCCCTTTTCAAATATTGCAGCTCCTATATCGCCAGAGAAAAGAATCTTGGCCCTGGGATCATAGAGGTTGAAATTACCTGTTGAGTGAAGGAAATGAGCAGGTATTAACTCAAGCTCGACCCCTGAGGAAAGCTTTATCTTATCTCCGTTATCTGGTATGGGCACTACTCTTCTGTAATCGTATATGCCGAAGTGGGGAAGAAATCTTATCCACAGTTTCGATATATATATCCTTGCGTTTTCAGCTATGGAGAGCCAAAGCATTATTCCGGAGGATACATCTGGGTCTTGATGAGTGAAGAAGATATACTTTATCTTGCTTGGCTCTATTATTTCAGATACGTTAGCTAAAACTCTTGGGAAAACGTGAACTCCGCCTGGATCAAGTAAGACCGCTTCATTTCCATCGATTATCATATACTGGTTGGTTTGAACGATACCTTCTTCCTCCTTTTCCTCCCAAGCGAGAAATAGGAACTTATGGTTACTGTCTTCGTATAGGGTGATGTTTTCTGTCCCTTTTATATTTTGCATCTTTGACACCTCCATTTTGTGGAATAGAAGTCAAGTTGATTATAGTTCAATTATATCATCTACCTTGAGCTGTTTAAAAAGCTGTGGTAAAAATTATTAAGTATTATGACTCTATGAGTTTAAATTCCTGAGAAAGGAGAGTATTGAGAATGCTTCATAGTAGATGGGTTGTTTTAATATCAACTCTTTTAATCATGTTTTGTATAGGTGGAGTTTATGCTTGGAGTGCCTTTGCCTATGAGCTTATCAAAGGAGGATATTTTTCTGTAACACAGTCTCAAATAGTTTTCAGTTCCATAAGTGGAGGAATACCCTTTTATATGATCTTGGCAGGCAGATTGGAGCAGAAGGTTAGAAGGCTAAAAAAGGTAGTTTTACTTACCGGGATACTGTTTGGTATAAGCTATATTCTTGCGGGGCTTTTTAATGGAAATTTTTGGGGAGTATGGCTTTCTTTAGGCTTTTTAAGTGCGATAGGTATAGGGATTCTTTATGCCTTAGGTATAGGTATTCCTATAAGATGGTTCCCTGCCCATAGGAAAGGTTTGGTTGCCGGTTTAGCTGTTGGTAGCTTTGGATTGGGATCGGTAGTATTGCCGTTCATAATTATGTATTTTAAGGGCTTGGGTTACTCTGTTCATCAAATATTCATAATTGTGGGTGTTATTTATCTTTCAGTCATTTCGGTAAGCGCTATCTTTTTTGATAGGCCAAATGATCCTGAGGGATCCTTATCTGGAGAGGGAATTTCAGTGAAGATTAAGTTTTTCAATCAATGGTGTTTCTGGAGGCTCTGGCTAGGTATTTTTTGTGGTGTGTTCGGAGGGGTGACTATAATAGGTAACTTGAAAAATATAGGATTGACACTTATTAATGATGAGTTTCTTGTTACAGCAAGCATATCTTTGTTTGCGATTACTAACTGTATAGGAAGGGTTTTATGGGGATTTATAGGTGATAGAATTGGTTCTCCTCGCGCTATAGTTCTGAGCATGCTTTGTGGAGCGTTAGCTTTAATAGGACTTTACACTCTCTCCATTAGTGCTATTATATATGTGTTATTGATATTTTTGCTTGGTTTTAGCTATGGTGCGAACTTCGTTCTCTTTGCGAGGGAGACCGCTGAGTGTTATGGGATTAATAAGGTTACCTTAATTTACCCATATGTCTTCCTTGGTAATGCTCTAGCAGCAATTTGTGGACCGATCATTGGAGGGATTCTATATGATCTTTCTGGTGGATATTATAAAGTTATTTTAGTTGCCTTTTTTGTGAACTTATTAGGGGTTTCCTTCTTTGCGAAGGATGTGCTAAGGCTTATCCTATCCTTAATAAAACATCTTGGATTTTGTAAGGGGGGATAAGGCGTGTTTAAAAACAGATGGATTATACTGCTTGCGAGCTTTTCAATGATGTTCTGTGTGGGTGGGATCTATGCTTGGAGTGCCTTCGCCTATGAACTTATGAAGGGAGGGTATATTTCTGCTACACAGTCTCAGGTAATTTTTAGCTCTATAGTGGGTGGTTTTTCTGCTTTTATGATCCTTGTGGGTAAGTTAGAGCGTAAATTAAGAACTCTTAAAAAGCTTGTTTTAACTGGAGCGATTCTTTTTAGCAGTGGTTACTTTCTCGTTGGCTTCTCCGGAGGGGATTTCCTCAAAATTTGGCTTTTCTTGGGAGTTTTAGGTGCTCTAGGCATAGGTATCATTTATACATTGGGAGTAGGTATTCCTATAAGATGGTTTCCTCCAGATAGAAAGGGATTAGTTACAGGAGTTTCTGTAGGTGGTTTTGGTTTAGGAGCCATAGTTTTACCCTTTATAATCTCTTATCTGATTGGCTTAGGATATAACATCTTTCAAGTGTTTATGATCGTCGGATTGTCCTATTTAGTTATAGTTGGTTTTAGTGCCCTTCTTTTTGATAAGCCTTATTACGAGGAAAACTTCGTCAAGGAGGAAAGCGGCTTAAAGGTAAAAGACATTTTCAAAAGGTGGACTTTTTGGAGGCTTTGGCTTGGCATCTTTTGTGGGACCTTTGGTGGAATGATGGTAGCGGGGAGTTTAAAAAGTATAGGGTTAAGTAAGCTGAATAATGAATCTGTGGTAACTATAAGTATCTCCCTCTTTGCCTTTGCTAACTTTATGGGTAGAATAGTGTGGGGATGGATTGGTGATCTTATTGGTTCCCCTCGAGCTATAGTTTTAAGCTTCCTTTGCGGGGCTTTTACCTTGCTGAGCTTAAATGTTCTTTCTTTCGGCGTTGTGTTGTATTTAGTTATGGTATTTTTGCTTGGTTTTAGCTATGGTGCGAACTTTGTTCTCTTTGCGAGGGAGACCGCTGAAAGATATGGGGTTGATAAGGTTACATTGATTTATCCTTTTGTTTTTCTAGGGTATTCCCTTGCGTCCTTTGCTGGGCCAATTTTGGGGGGTTTCTTATACGATCTTTATGGAAATTATAACAGTGCTATATTAATCTCATTTTTAATTATGGTGATTGGTATTATAATTTTCTTTAAAAGTGCAGTGTTCGAAAGAAAAGCTCTTCGAATGGAGGGATGATACTTGGCTATTTTAAAACCCTTTAAGGCTTTAAGGCCTAAATCTCATTTAGTTTCTCTTGTAGCTGCACTGCCTTATGATGTGGTGGGTTTTAAGGAGGCAAAGGAAATTGTTAAGGGTAACCCTTATTCCTTCCTCAGGGTTGAAAAATCTGAGATCGAGTTCCCTTATGAGCCTGATGTTAACGATGTGAGCGTTTATGAAAAGGCCAGAGAAAATTTGGAGAATATGATTAAGGAAGGAGTATTTATTTTAGAGGAAAAGCCTTGCTTTTACATTTATAGGGAAATCATGATGGGGAGAGCTCAAACTGGCATAGTTGGATGTTGCAGCATAGATGATTATTTAAGTGGAGTTATTAAGAGGCATGAGCATACCCGTGCGGATAAGGAGCTTGAAAGAATAAAACATATAGATATATGTGATGCTAATACTGGTCCGGTTTTCCTATTTTATCCCTTTAATGAGGAAATAGACGCTTTGATTAAAAGTTGGATAGAAGCTCATGTTCCGATTTACGATTTTATTTCTGAGGATGGAGTTAAACATACCGTTTGGATTGTGGATGAGGATGAGATTATTGGTAAATTAGAAGCCCTATTTAATAAGGTTAGCTCTCTTTACATAGCTGATGGTCACCATAGGTGTGCCGCTGCCGTTAAGGTTGGTTTTGAAAGAAGAAAGGGTTCTAAATATAAGGATGGGGAGTTTAACTACTTTTTGGCAGCTGTATTTCCCGATAAGGATGTTTACATAATGGAGTATAACCGTTTAGTTAAGGATCTTAACGGTTTAAGCGAAGAGGAATTTTTAATTAGTATTAGGGATAAATTTGAAGTAGAAGAAAAGGGAGTTCACCCCTATAAGCCAGAAAGGGAACATATTTTTGGTATGTATCTTGAGGGTAAGTGGTATAAGCTTGAGGCTAGGAAGGGAAGTTATGATGAATCCGATCCAGTTAAAAGCCTTGATGTCTATATTTTGCAAGAAAATCTATTGAGGCCATTACTAGGTATATTAGATCCAAGAACTGATAAGAGAATAGATTTTGTTGGAGGTATAAGAGGGCTTGAGGAGCTTAAGAGAAGGGTTGATTCAGGAGAGATGAAGGTAGCCTTTGCCCTTTATCCTGTATCAGTTAAAGCTCTAATGGCCGTTTCTGATGCGGGTATGGTTATGCCTCCTAAATCTACATGGTTTGAGCCAAAGTTAAGGAGCGGTTTGTTTGTCCACAGATTAAGTGAGTAGAGGGAGGGTAAGCTTTTGCGCATAGCTCTTTGGGGATTTGGTGCAATGGGGAGAGGGATAGCTACTGCTTTAATTCAGAGCGATTTAATAAAGCTTGTTGGGGTAATAGATAGAGATCCTTCTCTTTCGGGTAGGGATGTGGGCGAGATCTTAGGGATAGGCCCTTATGGGATTAGAGTTTCTGACTCTCCAGAAATTATAAGAAAGGTCAATCCCGATTTAGTTATAATTGCCACAAGCTCTTTTGTTAGGGAGGTTCTTCCTCAGGTGGAGTTTGCCGTTAAGGCGTGCTCCAATGTTATAACTATAGCTGAGGAAATGGTCTTTCCCTTTTATACTTATCCTGATGAATCCAGCTATTTAGATGACTTGGCTAAACGATATGGGGTTACCATACTTGGAACCGGCGTAAATCCTGGTTTTGTATTAGACACTCTTATAATTGCCTTGACGGGGGTATGCTTGAAAGTTGAAAGAATAGTTGCAAGAAGAATAAACGATCTCTCCCCCTTTGGTAAAACTGTCATGGAATCCCAAGGGGTTGGTAAAACCTTAAGCGAGTTTGAGAAGGGTTTAAGAGATGGAAAAGTCGTTGGGCACATTGGTTTCCATCAGAGCATCGGGATGATATCAAGGGCTTTAGGTTGGAGGATAACGAGGGTAGAGGAGGAAAGAAGGCCTATCGTATCTAAAGTTTATAGGGAAACCCCGGTTGTTAAGATTGAGCCTGGCTTAGTTGCTGGCTGTGAGCACTTGGTTAAGGCTTATATGGGAGACAAATGCGTGATCGAGTTTTATCATCCTCAGCAAGTCTATCCTCATCTTGAGGGGATCGAAACCGGTGATTACATAGAGATTTATGGTGATCCAGATATAAAGCTTGCTATAAGGCCTGAGATACCTGGTGGGAAAGCTACTGTTGCCATAGCAGTTAACATGATCCCAATTGTCTTGAGGGCAGAGTCTGGATTAAAGTGTATGGCCGATCTTCCTGTGCCGAGATCGATGTTATCATGCTGGAGATAAAGGGTGGCCTTCATCTAATCTAAAGGGTTTGAAGGTAGAGGAAGGGCATTGCTTATTTTCATACTTTATGATAAAACAAGAGCATAAAGCGCTAATTAGACCAAGGAGTAGATATTGATTGTAAGATTTTTGAGAAAATATTAGCTTCAGATAAAGTCCGAATTTCCCTTTCCTGGATTTGGGGAAGTCACATCCTTAAAGTTGGTCTATAAATTTGCTTTTGGAGGTTGGAGGCTTAAGCTTTTAAGGAATGCGATGAGCGTTGAGTATAAGGTTGATTGGTGGAGCGTATTTAGAGAGATACTTTCCTCTCACTCTCCCGAGAAGATTAGATTCCCTTCAGTGAGTCTAGTTAAGGAGGAGGATGGTTTCGGTTTTTTTAGGATTGGGGAAAGAGAGTTTTATTTCCCTTTGTCTTTCTACTCTCAAAGCCTTTTAGGATTTATTTACTGGGAGGTCTTTGACAGGAAGGTCTATGAGGGTGGGAACTGCTTAATTCAACCTGGTGACTGGGTGGTTGATGCAGGGGCATGCGAGGGCTTCTTTTCTCTTTATGCGTTAGAGAAGGGAGCTAACGTTCTCGTTTTTGAGCCTATACCTGAATTAGCGAAGGCTCTTGAGATGACGCTTAAGAAATATATAGATGAGGGAAGGGCTAAGGTTTTCCCTTTAGGTCTTGGTAGTAGAAATGCTAGTGTGGAAATGTTTGTTTCAAGAAAAAGTGTGATAAGTAGTAGTTTTTCCAAAGATAAGATAGACTATCTTAAAGAAGAGTGGCTAGACTTTGAAAGAAAGATATTAAGAGTTGCTCCTCTTGATGAGCTTTTAAGATCTAATCTTTTGCCTCCTATATCTTTCATTAAGGCGGATGTGGAGGGTTATGAGAGGGAGCTACTTTTGGGTGCTTCTGAGGTTATCCGCAGATATAAGCCTCGTTTATCTATATGTACTTATCATCTTCCAGATGATTATATTGAGATACCGAAAATAGTTGAAGGCTTTGGCCTAAACTATAAAATAATACTAAAAGTGCATGGTAACACCTTAAGTATTATGCATGCTTGGTAAAGAGGGGGCTGGATGGCTTTGGTATGTAATTGGAGAACTTGGTTTTATGAGGATATTCTTGAAAAGGTGAGGTAGGTTGTTATGTAAGGTTTTTGGGGGTATTATATTTTGGATTTTTGTTTTTTCTTTATCTTTAGATTTGGATGGGGATGGGTTGTTAGAGGATGTATCTTTTTACCCTCATGTTGATAACGCTATCAGGGTTTTTAGAGAGGGCGTTGAAGTTTGGAAAGGGGTTCCCGCTCGCTGGGAAGCATGGAAGCTTGTTATAGCTGATGTCGATGGTGATGGTATAAAGGAGCTTTTGGTTGGGGTTAATATTAAAACTCGATTTTTTCCTAACAAGCATAGGAGTATCTTTGTTTTAGGATGGAATGGAAGCTTTGCTTATCCTCGCTGGCTTGGTTCTCACATGTCTAAGCCCTTAATTGATTTTACGGCTTTTAACTTGGATGGTTTGCCTCAGGATGAGCTTATAACTTTAGAGGAGACTCGCGAAGGCAGACGTTGTTTATTAGTTTATAGATGGGTCGGTTTTGGTTTCATTGTGATTTGGCATAGTGAGCCGTTTAATGGTGGAGAGCTTTTCAATGATGGAAGTGTAGTCGGGGTAAAGTTTCAAGATGGGGGATTTCGCATAGTTCGATTTTTTAACGGGGGATTTCTTTTAAGGCCTTATCCTTGAGAGGATAAGTGAAAATTTAAGGAGGTAGAATTATGAGATTAAAAATTTTTTTATTTTTAGTATTAGGTTTTTGTTCCCTTTTATCTGGCCCATCCTTAAGTTATGTAAAGATTGAGGATGTTTCTAATATTGATAGGTTTCATATACCCGATAGCTCTAAGGCCCTGTTGGAGAAAAATCTCTTTGTAGTTTGTCCTGCTAGTCATTGGCAGCCTTTCTTTGTATACGAGGATAACGTATATCGCCGTATACCTAACTTTGTTACCGTTGATAGCGTTCTTCATCTTTATCATCTTTTCTTTAACTTCACCTTAAGGAAATTGGAGGAAGAAAGATTTCTACCCCTTCTTAAAACCTTTACAAGAGGGCTTCTATCTCAAACTATTAGAACCTATGATAGCCTTCAAGGTGGGGAGCTTAAAGAAGCGGCCTTACGAAACGTAGCTTATGTAGGTGTGGCATTTAACTTACTTGGCCTTAAGGGGGAGCTTCCTCCTCAGGCTCAATCTATGGTTTCGAGGGAGCTCAATCTTATCAGAGAAAGGCCTGGTTTAGTTGAAGGGAATATATTCCCATATGCGATCGACTATACTCAGTTTATTCCTCGAGGGCATTACGCGGGAAAGGAAAGCCTAAGGCGATACTTTATGGTTATGGCTTGGTATGGCCTTGTCCCCTTTTCCCCAGCCTATAGGGATTCTGAGGGTAACCTGAAGTTAAGCTCGAGAGTGGCCCTTCAGACGATGCTCATAGTTAATGATGTTTATTCAGCTGGTTTAGTTGATACATGGGATAGGTTATTTAAACCACTTAACTATTTTGTTGGTTTTTCTGATGACCTTACAGTGAGAGAGGTAAGAGGTCTTTTAGAAAGCGTTTATGGCAAGAGGTATAACCTATCTGATCTTTCTAACCCGAGCGCACTAAGATTATATATAGATAAGTTTATTAAGCTAAGACAGCCTAGGATTAAGCCTAAGTTAGCTCACCTTGCTGGAAGGTTGCCTAACTTACCTGATCCTGAGGCCTCTCAGTTTCGGCTGATGGGACAGCGTTATACCCCCGATAGCGAAGTTTTACAAGAGCTTTCTGATCCTAAGGAGCGTCCTATACCATGCGGTTTAGATCTTATAGCTGTTATGGGAAGTGATAGGGCTTATCAGATAATCGATGGAGGATATAGGGTTTATGGTTTGCCGGAAGCTTTTGGCAAACTTGTGTGGAAGGAATATATTAATAGGCGCGATGAGTTAGCCCAGAGGTTTAGTCAGCTTAGGGAAGGCGATTGGACCTCTACACTTTATTGGGGTTGGCTTTGGGTCTTAAAAAGCTTGATTGAGCCTGTTGATGAAAGATGCCCTCCTTTTATGAAAAACGTTGCCTGGAAAGATAAATCTATCCAGACCGCTTTAGCCTCTTGGGTTCAGCTACGTCATGATATCGTACTTTATGCTAAGCAATCCTTTGTAGGCGCTGAAGGGGGAGACGGAAGTGAGGAAGTTGTTAAAGGTTATGTGGAGCCTAACGTTGAAGCTTGGAAGCGCTTGCTTACTCTGATTCGTCAAACTAAAAAGTTATTCAATTACCAGAGATTGTTTGTTAAGGGTGTGGATGAGAAGTTAAATAGACTTGAAAATATGATTGATTTTTTACTTAAATGTGCTGAAAAAGAACTTAAAGGAGAGCCTTTAAGCGAACAAGACTATATCAGGATAGAGACTATAGGCGGAGAGATGGATTTCCTCGCTTTGGAAGTAGTTAGCGATGGTAAAGCTTCAGGTTGGATGGAATTAGTTCATCCCTCTGATAGGAACATGGCATGTGTCGTTGATGTTCACACCGCAGATATTCGTGTAGAAGGTTTTGGACATCAAGTTTTGGAGGAGGCTATCGGGCATGCTAACGAGATATTTGTTATCGTTCCTATAGAAGGTAAGCCTACTTTAACTCGAGGGGCTGTTTTCAGTTATTATGAGTTTTTATGGCCAGCCTCTGATAGATTGACTGATGAAAGATGGCAGGAAATGTTATCTAGAAATATAGCACCGCCTCAACCATCTTGGACAGGTTCCTTTACATCTCCTGAGAAAATAAAAGTAAAAGAAACCCCGGCACCTTGATGGTATTATACATTGCTAATTTTGTATAAATATGATATCATTTTGATGAGACTTAATTAGAATATTTAAATGAAATTATTCTTACCAAAATATGAAAGGAGTAGGTACAAAAATGGTTAAAAAGGCTCCCTATGGTATTATAATTCCTCCTGTTATACCCTTTAAGAAAGATGGGGCGCTTGATAAAACTGCGCTCAAAGAGCTTATAGAGTTTTGGTGTAAGCATGTTGACGGTTTCTTTATATGCGGTACGGTTTCATCTGGTCCATTGATGACAGTAGATGAGAAAAAAGAGCTTACGGAGAAGTTTATTGAATACGTTAATGGTTGTTGTCCAGTATTCGTTCATGTTGGATCGCCCTCTACTTATGAAGCGTTGGATCTTGCTAAGCATGCTGAAAGGGCAGGTGCTGATGCCATTGCGGCTGTTCCTCCTTATTACTATCCTCACACTTCGAGTGCCATTAAAAGCTATTATGAAACGATATTGAGCTCTGTTTCTTTGCCATTTTATGTTTATACTATACCTCAGAATACGAATGTTAATTTATCAGTTGAGCTTTTAAAAGAGCTAGCGGATATGGGAATAAATGGCATAAAGGACAGTACCCTTAATTTCTCATATCACATGGAGTTGAGGAGGAAGCTTGCTCCTTTAGGTTTTGAGGTAATTCAAGGAAGCGATTCTCTTTTGGTTCCCAGTTGGATGGCGGGAAGTCGTGCATGCGTTTCCGGAATTGCTAATGGTTTGCCTGAATTGGTTAAAGATGTTCTTAGGAAGTGCGAAGAGAGATATTATGAGGAAGCCTTTCATATGCAACAGGTTCTACTGAGTATCAGGGATTCCTTTGGACAGGCTTCTTTTATTCCGATGCTTTACGGGCTTCTTAAATTGAGGGGGTTAAATGCTGGATATCCTAGACAACCTTTTATCCCTGTTTCTGATGATCTGTTAAGGAATGTGGAGCAGAATTTAAAAGAATTGGGAGTTTTATAAGTTATTAAAAAGAAAAACAAGCTTTAAGGAAGGAGGGGGTAGTTTTGGGGAAAAAGTTGGTTGTGGTATTGATGGTAACAGCTTGTATAGGGTTGGTGGCTTCCGGTGCTTTTGCCTCTGAAAGTACCCTGATATTTGCCACACAAAGTCCTGGGACGAGCTGGTATGCTTATGCTACAGTGATGTCTGGTCTAATTAGTACGGTGTTGCCTCAGGGTTATAAAGTTGATGTTCAAACGATATCCCCTGGAGGACTTGCTGCTCCTTTTCTTATTGCTGAAGGAAAGGCACATTTAACGTTTGCTAATGCGGCGGCAGTTAAATGGGCTCTTGAGGGAACTGTTCCGGGTAGGCCTAAAATTAGCGGTGTTACCGCTCTCGCAGGAGGGTTTGATACTCCCTTCCTTGTGGTGATATTCACTGATAACTTTGTTAAGAAGACAGGTATAGCTACCATGGAGGATTTAGTTAAGAAGAAGCATCCTGTTAGAATAGCAGTTAAGGCTTTGGGATCCTTTGGTGAGATAGCATGTAAACATGTTTTTAGCGCTTATGGTGTTACCTATGACGATATTAAATCATGGGGTGGATCCATTACACATACTGGTCCAGCTCAGATCGTGGATCTTTTGAGGGATGACAAGGCTGATATAACCATCGACCACATACCTGCAGGTCAAGCTGCTATAAGTGAGCTTTGCATGACTACCAAGGTTCATTTTATACAGCTTCCTGATGAAATTATTGCAAAGCTTAATCAGATGGGATGGGATACTTATGTTATGCCTGCAGGGACATGGAAGGGACAGGAAAAGGATATTAAGACGGTTGGTAGCGGAACGGTCTTAATAGCTACTGATAAATTGCCAGGGGATGTAGCCTATGCAATAACGAAGAAGCTTTGTGAAAGTAAAAAGGAATTGGTTTCTGCTTTTGCTGCTTTAGAGGTATTTGATCCAGCTACCGCATGGAAACCGCTTAAATGCGGGGCTCCCCTTCACCCTGGTGCGGAGAAGTATTACAAAGAGAAAGGGTACATGAAATAGTAAATGCTGATATAGAGATATTAGTGATGTTAATTTCTGGCCCTCCTGATAGGTTTGCAAACCTATCAGGAGGGTTTTTTAAAAGCTGATTAGGAGGTGAATTCGTTTTGGAATTTAGATCTTTCTTTAAACGCCATATTGCTATTTTGATTTCAGTGTCGTGGATCTTGTTTCAGCTTTATATAGCTTTAGTTAAACCCCTTCATCCTATGTTACAGAATCCAATACATTTGCTTTTTGCTCTTTTATTGGTTTTTGTATATTTTCCAAGCGGTAAGGGATGGTTGAGAGTGATTGATATAGTGAGTGGAATTGCTTTAGGTTTTCTGGCTTACTATTTTATAGCTCATACCCTTAGGCTTCAAACAAGGTGGCCTTATGTAGATCCTATATTAAGCATAGATATAATTGCTGGTTTAATTACAATTGTTCTTTTACTTGAGGCGGTTAGGCGTGCTGTTGGAATAGAGCTCTTTATCTTGAGTTTGATGTTCTTAGTTTACGCGATTTGGGGGAAATACTTTCCAGGCTTACTTAAATTTAGCGGCATAGGGTTAAATCAGTTTGTGGAATTGATGGTAATGGGACCTGATGGTATCTTTGGTGTACCCCTATCTACATCGACAAGCATGATATTTTACATTATTCTGTTTGGTGCCTTTTTCTCAGAGTTAGGCGGTAAGCTTCTTATTGACATTGGGTTGAAGATAGGTGGAAGACAATATGGTGGTCCAGCTAAAGCTGCGGTTATATCGAGTGGTTTAATGGGTATGGTGAGTGGTAGCGCTGTGGCTAATGTTAGCACTACGGGAGTTATAACTATCCCTCTTATGAAAAGGATAGGTTATAAACCGGAGGAAGCTGGAGCTATTGAGGCTGTTGCATCAACTGGAGGCCAAATTATGCCTCCTATAATGGGTGTAGGGGCATTTATAATGGCTGAGTTTTTAGGTGTTAGATATGGATTTATAGCAAAATCAGCGATATTCCCTGCTCTATGCTATTACTTGACCTTATGGTTTGTGGTTGATTTTCTCGCAAGAAAGCGTAATATTAGGCAGATTCAGATGGAACAGTTTCTAAGTATAGAGCCTATTTTGCCGCGTTTGCATTCCTTAATACCAATGATAGCCCTTATTTGGTATATTTTCTCAGGAGCGTCTCTAGGTAGAGCTGCGATTATGAG
Organism: Synergistota bacterium; assembly: GCA_025060595.1. Classification (NCBI taxonomy): domain Bacteria; kingdom Thermotogati; phylum Synergistota; species Synergistota bacterium. The sequence goes on from JANXBX010000008.1 coordinate 45,878, forward strand.
TACCGCTATAGCTATATTAATAAACGGGTTTAACTATATATTGAGATTTAAAAATGTATTAGGTTTAAGAGATTTCTTAGATTGTCTTATTCAGGCGACGAAACAGGCAGTGGGAGTTGCAGTTCCCACGGCAGCCTGTGGCATCATAATAGGTATAGTAGTTCAATCAGGATTGGCTGCTAAAGCTAGTAATCTATTGATTAGCGTAGGGCATAATAATTTAGCTCTATCTTTAATTATAACTATGGTAGGTTGTATTGTGCTTGGCATGGCTGTTCCCACAGTAGCCGTTTATATATTAGGAGCGGTTTTCTTTGCACCTAATTTGATAAAGTTAGGACTTCCTCCTCTTGTTGCTCATATGTTTGTTTTTTACTTTGGAGCTATAGCTCAAATTACTCCGCCGGTTTGTTTAGCTTCTTTTACCGCTGCGGGAATTGCAAAAGCAAGCTCATGGCGTACTGGGTGGATTGCCTTTAGCTATGCTTTGACCGGTTTTCTTGTCCCATTTGCTTTTGCATATAAGCCTGAGTTGTTGTTACTTGGATCATTTTCTGAATCAATCGGTGCCTTTTTATTGGTGATTTGTGGAGGCGTTTTATTAGCTTCTAGTTTAGTCGGATATTTTATGGTTCCTATAAAAAGCTTACTATTAAGGGTTATCTTAGGGGTTTCAGCTATAGGAGTTATATTGCCCGAGATTATAAGCTCTATCTTAGGGTTAAGCATTGGGGCTTTGATACTTATTTTTAATCACATTTATGTAAGAAGAGCTTTAAAGGGGTGACTTGAATGATTGGGTCTCGCTATGATGTGATAATCTTGGGTTCTGGACTTTCCGGCTTATGTGCTGCAATGCGTATATTAGAGCTTGAAAAGGCGAATATCTTAGTTCTATCTCCTGGATCAGGAGCTACCCCATATATAGCGGCTATAAATGTAGCTTTACCATATAATCCGTGGGGGGATAGTGTTAAGCAGCATTACCTAGATACAATGGAAGCAGGTTTCTGGATAAATGATCCGATGCTTGTTGAGGAGATGTGTTTTTCTGCTCCAAGATGTATAGAACTTTTGCAAGAGTGGGGAGTAAGATTTGCATCAAAGGATGGTGATTTTCTTCGCAGACGTACCTCTGGTTCAAGCTATCCCCGGTCACTCTGTCAAACTAGTGGATTGATAGGAGGACAAATTAGTAGTTTACTGAGAGAGGTTCTTTTGCGAAAAGGAGTAAAGTTTGTAAGGGGTTTTTGTAATAACTTAATAGTTTATGATGGTAGGGTTTACGGTGTGAGCTTTGTTACCCATGATGAAAGTGATTCTAAAAATATATTTGCTCCTGTTGTGGTTGCTGCGTGGGGTGGTATAGGTACGCTTTTTCCTGATTCTACCTACCCTTCAGATGTGGATGGAAGAGGTCTTGCTATTGCCTTTGAAGCTGGAGTTTCTCTTATTGACTTAGAGTTCTTAGAGTTTGAGCCCCTTGTTTTACTTCATCCCCCATCTTTAAGAGGCGAGCCCTGCCCTACTGCTATGCTTGGTGAGGGGGCTTACCTGTTAAACAAAAATGGTGAGAGGTTTTTGCTAAGATTTAGACCGCAAGGGGAGGCTGGAGCGCCTAAGAGTTTGATTAACATGGCTATTTGGGATGAAGTATCTAGGGGTAATGGTTCACCTCACGGTGGGATCTATGTTGATTTGCGACATATACCTGAGAGCACGTTAAGGGCTTATCCATGGTTTTATAATAGAGTTGTTAGTGTTGGTCTGGATCCAAAAAGGGACCTCTTAGAAGTTGGCCCAATGGCTCACAGTCACTCTGGAGGTATAAAGGTGGAAAGAGGGTATAGGACGTCTGTGAAAGGGTTTTTCGCTATAGGGGAGGCTGCTGGTGGAATACATGGTGCATGTAGGTTGGGTGGTAATGCTGCTACACAAGCTTTAGTCTCAGGAATTTTAGCAGCGGAGGAAATAGCTAAAGAAAGAGAAGAGAATGAAAGGGAGTTTGAAAAAGCTTTGGGAAAGAAAAGCTTAATAGATAGTTCTATAAGGTTTAAGAGAAACGCTTCTATTATGGGAGAGAAAATTTGTTTAATAAAAGATATATTAAGAAAGGCTTTTGGTTTTCGACGTAGTGGGTGTGAACTTGAGAGGGCATTTAATCTTATAAGCGATATTCTCGAATCTACCGAGCTTAAGCTCGATACCTTCTCATATCAGACAGTTCTTTCTGCTTTATTGCTGATAAAAGCTGCCTTTTTAAGGGAAGAAACACGTGGTTCTCACTATAGAGAGGATTATCCCTTTATTAAGCCCCAGTGGCAGTGCTCGATTGAGATATTTAAGGGGGAGGATGGTTCCGTCTGCTGGAGAAAAGTATCTCGGAGTCCCACTGAGGAGGGTTTCAAGTCTTGCTTTTAAAGGGAAAGGTAGCCATAATCACTGGAGCGAGCAGGGGTATAGGTAAGGCTATAGCTTTGGTCTTTGCTCAGCATGGTGCTTTTCTTGTGATTAATGGGACTAAGGGTGAACTTTTGGAGAAGTTGAGGGATGAAATAAGGAGCATGGGACGGAAATGTATTATTCAAGTTGGAGATGTGTCTGATCCCGATACGGGGGTCAAGCTTGCGAAATCTGCTTTTGATGAATTTGGCCATATTGATATTCTTGTTAATAATGCAGGCATAATAACGCGTACTACTACTTTGGATACTGAACCAGAGGAATGGCGTAGGATAATAGAAGTAAACTTAAGCGGTACATTTTATTGCTGTAAGGCGGTCTTGCCTTATATGATTAATCAGAAATATGGCAAGATTATAAATATATCCTCTACAAGAGGAAAAGCTCCCCATCCGAATGCATCTCCTGCTTATGGTGCTTCTAAAGCAGGAATAATATATTTAACTCGGCATCTAGCTTTAGAGATGGGTAAATATAACATATATGTCAATGCTATTTGTCCCGGTCCTATAGAGACGGAGATGGTATCTACCTGGGAGAGGGATTATCGCGATCAAGTTATAAGCAAGATCCCTTTGGGTAAGCTTGGATTGCCTGAAGATGTAGCTAATTTAGTTTTGTTTTTGGCCTCAGATATGTCGAACTTTATAACCGGTGAGGCTATAAATATCAATGGTGGAGCATATATGGATTAATAAAGTTAAATTTCAAGGTTTTTGTATATCTCTTTCCATTTAGGTCCTAACTTGGCTGCTAACTTTATTGCCTGAGCCATGCTACTTTCGTTGGCTATTCCTAAACCAGCGATATCAAAAGCTGTACCATGATCTACTGACGTTCTTAGGATAGGTAGTCCAACAGTTATGTTAACTCCCTCATCGAAGAATAAGCTTTTGAAGAATATATGTCCTTGGTCGTGATACATGGCTATGAGGAAACGGTATTTTCCTTTAGTGGCAGCTGGGAAGAGGGCATCCCCAGGTAGAGGACCTATCGCATTTATTCCTTCGCTTTGAGCTATTTTAACGGCTGGTTCTATGATCTCGATTTCTTCTCTTCCGAAAAGCCCCCCTTCACCTGCGTGTGGGTTTAAAGCTGATACAGCGATCTTCTCTTTATCGTACCCCAAGGCCTTGGAGAATAGGTGCGCTAACCTTATCTGATTTAATATACGTTCTATGTTTATAAGGTCAATTGCTTCACGCAAGGAAACATGGGTTGTTACGTGGAAGATAAAAATGTCTCTTGCTGTTAAAACTAAGGAGTATCGTTCTATTCCGAATTCACTGGCTAAAAGCTCCGTATGGCCTGGATAGTTAAAGCCGGCTTTATTTATAGCCTCTTTGTTTAGCGGAGCTGTAGCTATAGCATGTATAAGTCCCTTTTTGGCAAGCTCTGCTCCTGCCTTTACATATAAGGCTGCTCCTCTTCCTGCTTCTAAGGAAAGTTTGCCAGGTTCTATCCCTTTTAAGGAAGGGATTGGCTGTATGATATTAATTTTACCTACTTCCCAGGAAGCGTATTCTGGAGAGCTAATTAAGATAAGCTTTGGGTCTTTGATCTCCGAATCTTTTGGCCAAAACTTTAGGTTTTGCTCCATTATATGAAAATCTCCTATTATCAATGGTTTACATGTTTCCCAGATTTCCCTTTTAGCTAAGGCCTTGACTATTATCTCCGGTCCTATTCCAGCAGCGTCCCCCATTGTTATACCAACTACCGGAAGCTCACTCATTTGGCCAATCCCTCCCTTTTAATTTTCATGGCATGTTAACTAGATAATCTACCGCTTGTATCAAAATATCGGGTTTGCCAAACCCCCCTGCTTTAGTTATTATCTTAAGGTTAGGTTTGCTTCCACCGCTTACTGTACCGACTGGAACTCCTGGTGAAACCTCAGAGATTAAGTCGATACCATTACCCCTAAGCTCGTTAAGAAGCGCTCTTGCGGTGTCACCACCTGTAGCTATTACTCCGTGAACGTTTATTTTCTCTAACATTAGGGAAGCTAGCTTGGCTAAGAGCTTAGCAACTTTGAGAGATAAAGTCGTTTTGTCAATTCCTCTTTTTTCAGCTTCAATCTTTATTGAATCTATAAAGTTTGGATCGGCTGGTGTTGTTAGAACCATTATGTTATGCCCTTGATTAATTGCGGTTTCTGAGGAGTTTAATGCTTCCATTAAAGCTTTATCCTGTAAGTGTTCATTTTCTAAGACAACGCTTACATCTAAAGTTATTATCCATGGATTTTTCTTTTCTTTAAGCAAGGATAATTGTTCTCTTGTTACAGGGTTAACTGATCCAATGAGTAATAATATCGTCTTTAACTTAGGCTTAGGTGGCTCTTTTTTAAGCTTCTTTGCTAAGGTCTTTGCTAAAGGACGGGCTAATCCAGCTGAGCCAGTCAAAATTACTCTACAGGGGTTTCCTTTTTCATCCAAGAAGTATGGTATATCTTCCTCGTGTAAGAATAAAGATTTAACTATCGTTTCTAGGTCTTCGTTTGTTATGGCGTCTATCACCACTATACTTCCGCCAGCTCTCTTAAAATTAGCAAGGGTTTCGGTTAGCTTTTCTGGTCCATATTGTAGTTGTTTTATATCTATGCTAAGTACAGGTCGCCGAACGTTTTTTGATAACAAGGTTGGTATATGAGCTTCTCTTACCGGTGAAACTGGATCGCGAGATATAGATGTTCTGGATACTAATTCTCCATTTACTAATAGGTATCCTCCTATTACGGTCCTTCCGTTATCTGGAAAAGCGGGGCATATTATAGCCATGTCAAAAGCGAAAGCATCCATCATCGCATCGGTCTCTACGCCTACGTTGCCTCTCATGGTGGAGTCTATTTTCTTATATATGGGATATACGCCTTTTTCTTTGGCAGATTTTGCAGTTGAGAGAACTGCATTATATGCTTCCTCTGCTTTTAATGGTCTACTTTCAGTGTTAAGCACGATTACATCAGTTTCTAATAAAGATTCTGGTGTCCATTCCCCAAGTAAAACCCTTGTTCTTAATCCTGCTACCGCAAATTGGACACCGGTGTCTCCTGACCCGGTTAGATCATCCGCTATTATGGCAAAAACCCTGCTTTTCAAAATTAACACCTCTTTTAGAGTTATAAGCGGATCACTTGTTTTTGTTAAGTCTCTTATGTAGATAATGGGTTATAAGAGGAGTTACTATTGCGGTGACTAAGACTGAGGCAGCAACTTGAGCTGTTGCCACTGAGGAAAATGGAGCGAACCTTGGATCCGCTTGAGCTACTACAGCAGGGGTAGCCACAGCGTTGCCTGCGGTTGTCCCGATTGCAAATCCAACAGCGCTTCTTTCCTTTAGAATATGACGATAGGATAGATATCCCAGAGTTCCGGTTATCAAAGATACAAGTAAGCCTAACCATATACCGGTTACTCCTCCTAGTGCTAATGATTTTAGATCTATTCCTGCTCCCAAAGCAAAGGCGAAAAATGGTACGGTTATTGAGCTTGCTGGTTTCATCATGTCTGCAAACTTTTGGTCTAGATTGCCTAAAATAAAGCCTACCAGGAATGGTATTATAGCTGCTAAAATATATTTAAGAGGTATAGCTCCTAAACCGCTCAGTCCTAAGAAGACGAGTGTAAAGAATGGGCCATCGTTTAATGCGCTGGCGATATAGGCACCACGATCCTCATGATTGCCGTATTGAGCTGCTAAGGCTAACCAGAGACCGCCATTAGAGTTTATAAAGGCTGTCATTGCGGCAAGCAAAGACATACCGAATATCCCATTAAGCCCAAATATGTAACCATAGATGACCACAAGTATAGCTGGTATAATCGTTTTAGCTAAAAGCAATACTCCTGTTTTAATCATTACTGCTCCACTTTGGCGGAGATTAATCTGTGCTCCTGTAGCTAATATTAATAAGGCGATAAGTGGTAAAGCACCGTTTTTAAAGAGCGCTGTGGTAAATGATCCGAGATCTAAGAAGCCGGGAGAGGTTGTCCTTACTATAGATCCAAGAAGAAGAGGTATCAGCATCATTCCACCGGGAACGCGCTGTAAGGTAGTTACTATTGGGACATTGATCATGAAAATACACCTCCTATTATTTAGCTTTATAATGATAAATCTTTCATAAGATGAAAATATCACTATTTAGTATAATTGTCAACTGATTGTTAGGATATTTTCGATTATATTTATTCTTATGTTTGTTGTTATCTCCTATAATTTAATCCTTTTGAACGAATAGAGGTGAAGAATGTTTAGAGAGGAAAAGCCTTTAATTATCATTCTTGATTTTGATGGTATATATGGCGAACAATATTACTTATCTTCCCTGGGTAGGGTTATAGATTTGAGAAAGGTAGATGGGGTTAAGTTCATGTGTTTTCCTTCTAAGCTTTGTGAAATTGATGATCTGATTCCGAAAAGGCAAAAGCTTATCTGCTTTCTTGGGGGTGGGGAGTATCATCATTTTTCTCTGCTCTTTTTAAGAAGGATAAGCTTTCCATTTGTTTTGCTTCTTTTTGATAAGCATTTTGATGCTCTAAAAAGAGAGGATAACTTTATCAGATGCGATTCTTGGATAAGAGATGCCTTAGGGCTTAAGAACTTGTTTAAGCTTGTATTTATTTGTAAGGCTGAAGTAAGGCGGGACAAGATTTGCTTTCTTCCACCAGATCCATCTAAGCTCAGCAATCTTATTAAGGGCAAGCAAGTTTATATAAGCATAGATAAGGATGTGCTTGATCTTCCATTGACACGATGGGGTAGGGGATGGCTTTCTTTAGATGAGCTTTTAAATTTATTGATCTCTATTTCAAGGGAAAAGATTATCGGAGTTGATATATGTGGAGAGCCTGACAAGCTTGAGCTGTGGAAGATACCGCAGAGCGAAAGAATTAATCTCTTGATTCTAAAGGCGTTAGGAGTTGTAATCCCAGATAATGTAATAACTAGTATTAAAATTGCATAGCTAAGTTTTTGAACTAATCTTTAAAATACAGCTATATAACCATCGGCCCTTGGTTCTGTAGCTCCTATTAAGGTTCCGTTTTCAAGTTGCCATATAACTTGTCCTCTCCCGAAAGAGTCTACATCATCGCTATATAAAATTTCATGCCCCATCTGTTTTAAAGTTTCAGCTACTTCTTTTAAAAATTTGCTCTCAAGATGTAATGTTTTCTCTCCTCTCCATTGCCATCTTGGGCCATCCAAGGCTTCTTGAGGATTCATCCCCCAGTCTATAATCCTAGAAAGTACCTGTAGGTGTCCCTGAGGTTGCATAAAAGCTCCCATAACACCAAAGGGACCTATCGGCTTTCCTTCCTTCATCAGAAAGCCTGGGATAATCGTATGATAAGGTCTTTTGCCTGGCTCTAAAAAGTTAGGACTTTTAGGATCTAAGCTAAAACTGTAACCTCTATTATGAAGGGCTATTCCGGTTTCTGGAACAACTAAACCTGAGCCAAAGCCAGTAAAGTTGCTTTGTATGAAGGATACCATGTTTCCTTCTTTATCTGCTGTGGCTAAGTAAACTGTTCCAAACTCCTTAATTATGTCTACTTTTGGAAGATAAGCTCTATCGCTTATTAAGGCCCTTTTCTTTTCTAGTCTATCTTCGCCTAAAAGCTCTTTTATAGGGATTTCTCTAAATCTAGGGTCGGATATAAAGTGGAAAGCATCTTCAAAAGCAAGCTTTATCGATTCTATTTGAAGATGTAAGGCTTCTGGGGTATCGGGAGGTGGCATCTTAAAACCAGAAAGTATTCCCAGGGCTATTAGTACCACCATTCCCTGGGAATTAGGAGGAAGTTCGTAAACTTCATAACCTCTATAATTAATACTTAAGGGATTTACCTCTTCAGGTTCGAAGGAAGCAAGATCTTCCTTTCTTATATATCCTCCATACTTTCTTGAAAAGTTATCTATTCGTTCGGCGATTTCCCCCTTATAGAACTCTTCAGAGTGACTTTCTGCTAATTTTCTTAAGGTTTTTGCATGATCTCTAAGTTTAATTATCTCTCCTGGTTCGGGTGGTCGCCCTTCATAGCAGAAAGCTTTAAACCAGAAGGAGAACTCTTCTCCGGAGAGTTTCGAGTATGTTTCGAAGGCCTTTTTCCATGAGCTTGCCACGGTTACTGATATCGGGAAGCCTTCTTCTGCGTAAGCTATAGCTGGTTCAAAGAGCTCCTTAAAGGGTAGCTTTCCAAACTTTCTGGATAGATATGCCCAGGCTGCAGGCGCTCCCGGGACAGTTACCGGAGGAAAACCATATTTTGGTATCCTCTTTAAGCCTCGTTCGATGAATTTCTCTGCTGAGATGAGCTTTGGAGCAAAGCCGCTTGAGTTTAAACCAACGAGCTTACCGTTATGATAAACTATAGCAAATGCATCTCCACCTATACCATTGCTTGTGGGTTCGACGACTGTTAGACATATAGCTGTAGCTATAGCGGCATCTATGGCGTTGCCACCCCTTTTTAAAATCTCAAGGCCAGCTTGGGCTGCTAGGGGAACGGATGTTGCGATCATGCCTTTATTTCCATAAACTAGGCTTCTTCTTGAAGGATATCTATAAGAAAATGGGTTGAAACTCATTTCTCTCACCTCCAAGTTTATTATATAATTTAAATTAAAACTTTGAAGGAGGTGTTTGTTTTGAAGAAGATAGCTTGGTTTTTGTTTTTCTCTCTTGCTTTAGGGGTTTTGTTTTCTTTTTCAGTTATGGCTCTGGATAGATCAAAGATAGTAATAGTCGCTACACCTGAGGATCCGACTACTCTTGATCCTGCTGTAGCTTGGGAACCTAAGGCTCAGCTTGTTATAAAGAACTGTTATAACACGCTTGTTGTAATGGATGGGGAAAGCGCAACTAAAGTTAAGGGGGAGCTTGCTGAAAGGTGGGAAGTTAGGGACGAGGGTAAAACCTATGTATTTTACTTAGTTAAGGGAGTTAAGTTTCATGATGGTACGGAGCTTACTGCAGAGGATGTAAAATATTCTATTGATAGAACTATAGGGGTGAACAAGGGTCCAGGGGCTCAGCTTAAGGAGATAGTAAAGAATATCGAAGTAGTTGACAAATATACTGTTAAGTTTGAGCTTAATCATGCTACCCCATGGTTTTTAACTCTTTTAGCTCAGTCTGGTGCTTCCATTTTGAATAGCAAGTTAGTGAAAGCTCATGCTACTGAGAAAGATGTGTGGGCCTTAGATTGGCTTCATGATAAAGTTGCAGGCTCTGGTCCTTATAAGCTTGATAGGTGGGTTCATGAACAGCAGATAGTTTTGGTTAAGAATCCGGGTTATTTTAAAGGATGGAAGGATAATCAGTTTGAGATGGCTATAATAAGGACTATAAAGGAGCCATCCGAAAGAAGGCTTCTGCTTGAGAAGGGAGATGTGGATATAGCTTTCAGAGTTTCTGAGGATGATTTGCTAAAGATAAGGGACCAAAAAGGGATAAAGGTCTTAACACAGCCTTCTTTAACTATATTTTATATTGGGTTTAATGTTAAGAAGGGTCCCTTGCAAGATGTTAGAGTTAGGAAGGCTTTAGCATATGCTTTTGACTATGATGCTTTTATAAACGATGCAATGCGTGGATTTGTTCAAAGGCTGAAGGGGCCTGTTCCAAGCGCTATATGGAACTATGATGAGAGTTATCCATATTATAAGAGGGATATAGAAAAAGCGAAGAAACTACTAGCTGAAGCCGGATATCCTAACGGTGGTTTCACTTTGGATTTCATAGTTGAAACAGGTGGTGATATACATAAACAGGCGGCCTTGGTTTTTCAGCAAAGCCTTAAGGAGCTTGGGATAAAGGTCAACATTCAGTTCTTGTCATGGACCACTATATGGGCTAAGATGGCTAAGGAGGAAGAGGCCCCTCAGGTTTTTAATACTCACTGGTATGCTGATTATGCGGATGTGGAGAATTTTCTTTACTATCAGTATCATTCCTCTATGTGGGGGGATAGAGGGTTTAATGAGTCTTACTATTCTAATCCCGAGGTCGATAAGTTGCTTGATGAAGCAAGGTATATGACTGACGAAGCTAAAAGGAGAGAATTGTTTGCTAAGGCAGTTAGGATTGTAATGGAAGATTGTCCAGCTATATGGTGTGCTGAAAGGCTTCAGATAGTATCAATAAGAGATTGGATAAAGGGGTACGTCTTAAATCCCATTTATTACGAAACTCCTTGTTTTTATGATCTTTATAGGTAGATCCTTTGAGGGCTCTCTAATTTTAGGAGAGCCCTCTGAATTATCTTATTATAGTGAGGTGTTTAAGCTAGTTGAAGCTCCGTCATTATGTGATTAGAAGGATTCTTCTTCTTTTCCCTGTTCTTCTTGGAGTTATCACTATAACCTTTTTCCTTATTTATCTTGTTCCGAGTAATCCTGCAAGGCTTATAGCTGGTCCACGTGCTACAGGTGATCAGCTTAAGCAAATTAATCTTGAGCTTGGTTTAGACAAGCCCATTTATGTTCGGTATTTTATGTATCTTAAAAAGCTAATTAAGGGGGATCTGGGAAGATCTATTTTGACCAGGAGGCCTGTTCTTGATGATCTTATGACGTTTTTCCCAGCTACGCTTGAACTGACTTTAGCAAGTATGCTAATCATGGTTCCAATGGGGATCCTTTTAGGGGTTATTTCTGCGATTAAGAGAAACTCCTCTTTAGATCATATTATAAGAATTTTTGCTTTAAGTGGGGTTTCCATGCCTGTCTACTGGCTAGGGCTTATATTGCTTTTAGTTTTTTACTTTAAGCTTGGTATCCTTCCCGGGCCGGGAAGGCTTGATCCTCATATAGTTCCACCTCCTATGATAACCGGTCTTTATATATTAGATAGCCTTCTTACGGGAAGGTGGGATGCCTTCACAAGTAGCATAAAGCATATTATACTCCCCGCTATGACCTTAGCTTATGCCACTACTGGCATGACCGCAAGGGTGATGCGCTCTTCTATGCTTGATGTGATAAGTGCGGAATATATAAGGACTGCAAGGGCCAAGGGGTTAGGTTTTTGGCAAATAGTATTTAGGCATGCTTTGCGTAATGCTCTGATAGCTCCTTTAACCTTTATAGGTTACCAGTTTGGCTATCTTTTAGCAGGTGCCGTGTTGACCGAGAGCATATTTGGGTGGCCGGGTCTTGGAAGATATGCGGTTGAAGCTATGACAAATGTGGATTTTCCAGCAGTTTTAGGTGTGGTTATACTAACTACGATTATTTATGTCATAGTCAATCTGGTTGTGGATATAGCTTATGTAGTAATAGATCCGAGGATAAGACTGGGAGGAAAGGAATGAAAAGAAGCGAGTTTAAGTATACGCTGTTTCTTATAAAGCGGAATTATCTTATAATGCTTGGGTTAGCTATAGTTAGTATGGTTGTCTTCCTCGGGCTCTTTGCTCCTCTTTTGGCTACTCATGATCCTGAAGATATGGTTTTTTCAGATCGTTTGAAGCCTCCATCTTTGAAACATCTTCTTGGTACTGATGATAATGGGATGGATATCTTTAGTAGAATACTTTATGGGATAAGGTTTGATTTAACAATTGCTTTTGTGGTTATAGCTGTGGTGAGCGTGTTTGGGACCCTTTTAGGAGTTATATCAGGTTACTATGGTGGTTTAGTTGATGAAATTATAATGAGGATAGCTGATATATTTTTATCCTTCCCATATATTCTTTTGGCTATGGCTATAGCTGCTGCTTTGGGACCAGGTCTCTTTCACTCCATAATAGCTATATCTGTAACGTGGTGGCCTGTTTATGCAAGACTTGCAAGAGGTATGACTCTATTTGTTAAAGAAATGAACTATGTGGAGGCTGCTCGGGCTTTAGGTGCGGGAGGCCTTTATATAATTTTTAAACATATCTTGCCTAATATACTGCCTCCGATACTCGTTCAAGCGACTCTTGACATGGGAAATGTAATCTTGGAGGCAGCTGCGCTTAGTTTCATAGGTTTAGGGGCACAACCCCCTCAACCTGAGCTTGGACTTATGGTTAGTATTGGGAGAGGTTACATGAGGGATTATCCGTGGGTTTCTCTCTTTCCAGGCTTAGCGATATTTTTAATGGTCTTAGGCTTTAATCTGTTAGGCGATGGTTTAAGAGACCTTTTAGATCCGAAAGTGAGAAGGAAGCTACTATGAGTGGAAATCTGCTGGAGGTTAGGAATCTTAAAAGCTACTTTTATACGTATGATGGTGTGGTTAAAGCGGTTGATGGGATCAGCTTTTATATAAAGGAGAAGGAATCTTTTGGATTGGTGGGAGAAACCGGTTGTGGAAAGAGCGTAACTGCTCTTTCAGTTATGAGGCTTCTTGACCCTCCTGGAAGGATAGTCGATGGAGAGATCTTATTTGAAGGTCTTGATATTTTGCGTATTCCAGAGGAAAAGATGCGGGAGCTGAGAGGAAGCAGAATCTCAATTATATTTCAAGATTCTATGGCTTCGCTTAATCCCCTTATGAAGATAGGAGATCAGATAGCTGAGGTTTTGAGAAAAGGCAGGAGTAAAGTGGAAAGGGAAGATATAGAGGAGCTTCTCAAGCTAGTGAGGATGCCCTCACCTAGACGAGTGGTAAATTCCTATCCATTTGAGCTTTCAGGTGGGATGAGGCAGAGAGCAATGATAGCCATGATGCTTGCTTCTAAACCGCGATTGCTTATAGCGGATGAGCCCACTACCGCTTTGGATGTAACCACACAGGTTCAGATTTTGAATCTTCTTAAAGATATGAAAGAAAATATGGGACTTTCTGTATGGCTTATAACTCATGATCTTGGTGTTGTAGCAGAGTTTTGTGATAGAGTTTGTGTTATGTATGCTGGAAAGATTATCGAATGTGGTAGCGTTAGGGAGATATTTAAGGAGCCTCTTCACCCTTACACTATAGGGTTACTTAGTTCCATTCCGGTTGTTAATAGGAGGGTTGATAGACTTTCGAGTATTCCGGGAAATGTTCCTAATCTTATAAATCCACCTTTAGGTTGTAGGTTTCATCCAAGGTGTTCATACGCTTTTTCTTTGTGCTCTGAAAGGGTCCCTGAGGAAACGCGAGTAAGCGAGACTCACACGGTTTTCTGTCATCTTTACTCTTAGGGGAGAGGAGATATTAGCTTTGAATGAGATTATCCTGAAGGTCGAGGATTTAAGGAAGTATTTTCCTATAAAGGCCGGTATTTTCGGCAAGGTATCGGGATATGTTAGATCTGTAGATGGGATTAATCTGACCATAAGTAGGGGAGAAGCCCTTGCCCTTGTTGGTGAAAGCGGTTGTGGTAAAACGACCTTTGGAAGGCTCGTTTTAAGGCTTATAGAACCTACCTCAGGGAGGATATTCTTTGATGGAATTGATATAACTGGCCTTTCAAGTAAGGAACTAAGGCCCTTAAGAAGAAGGATGCAGATAGTTTTTCAGGATTCCCTTTCCTCTTTGAACCCTCGAATGATGGTTAAGGAGATATTGTCGGAACCTTTTAAGCTTCAGGGAGGTTTTTCTTCGAGGGAAATCAGAAGAAAGATTATTAAGCTTCTTGAAATGGTTGGCTTAGGGGAAGAACATATGTATAGGTATCCTCATGAACTTTCAGGTGGACAGAGACAAAGGGTTTGTATATTAAGGGCTATTTCTTTAAATCCAGAGTTCTTAGTTTTGGATGAGCCCACATCTGCTTTAGATGTTTCTGTACAAGCTCAGATACTTAATTTACTTAAAAGCCTTCAAGAGGAATATAGGCTGAGCTATCTTTTTATAACTCATGACTTGGGTATAGTTCGCTTTATTAGTGACCGTGTTGCGATAATGTATCTCGGTAAAATAGTGGAGCTTGCCTATAATGAGGAGCTCTTTAAGAATCCTCTTCATCCTTATACGAGATCTCTTCTTTCCTCTATCTTTATACCTGATCCAGATGTTAAAAGGATTAAAGAGTTTGTTTTTGGAGAGGTACCAGCTTCAACAAATATACCTTCAGGCTGTCGGTTTCATCCTAGGTGCCCTTATGCTTTAGATATTTGTTATACGGAAGAACCTATCTTACAAGATAAAGGAAATCATCACTTTGTTGCTTGTCATATTCATCTACATTGAAGTTCACAGATGGATACGCTTACCTTTATAAGGTTTTTTCTTCAAGTGAGTTAAGTATTTCTTTTGTTTCCTCATAAAGCTTCATTAAGACCTTTTGATATTCTCTTTCTCCCCTCTCAACTAAGCTCATCTCCTCTTCAATTTTCCTCGTGAAGTCCTCATCCGTGTATTGTGGATATTGTTCTCTTAGATGTCTATAAACCTCTATGCCAAGTTTGGTTGGGAATAGGAATCCGTTTTTCTGTACTACATAGTGTCTTTCAAGTAAAGTTTCAATTATAGTAGCATAGGTTGATGGTCTTCCGAGACCGCTTTTTTGCATCATCTCTATGAGAGACCCTTGAGTGAATGGATAGGCCTTAGGTAGCGTTATAACTTTAGACTCTTTTATGTCTAAGGAAAGACTCCCTTTTTCAAGGAGCTCTTTCCCTAAAGGAAAGATGCTTAAGGGTGTTAAAGTGGAAAATCCTGGTTCCAATATCTTTAAGGTTAGGCTTTCCTCTTTTTCCATATGGTCAAGGGAAAGTAAAACCTTTCCCCTTAATACCCTTGCGTTTTTCATTTGAGAGGCTATGAATCTTCTAAATATCAGAGTGTAAAGGGAAACCGCTTTAGATGAGAGTGGGGGCTTACCGGTAGTATATATGTAGCTTAAGAGCTCTCCCTTATCCCATGGATGAGTTGGCCTTATTCCTTCGTGAGCTCCTCCATCTCCCCATGTTCTTCCTTGGAATAGATTTTCTCCAAGCTTTTCTAATATATACTCTTTAGCTATAGATATGCCTTTACCGCTTATCCTGAAGGAATCGGTTCTATGATAAGTTATAAGACCTCTTTCAAAAAGCTCTTGAGCAAGGGTCATGGTCTCCTCAGCGCTCCAACCGTATCTTGTAGAAGCCTCTTTAAGCATATTTGCGGTATCGAAAGGAGGGAGAGGAGAAATCTCTTCCTCGGATAGGCTTATAAGCTTTAGATGAAGGTGACGCGGTTTTGAACCTTTGATATCCTCTTTTTTAGCTAAGGGAAACTCAACCCTTATATTGGGATCAGCTGATATCCTTAATATGTACTCCTTTTCCTTTCTCTCTTTTTCTTTCTCTATGATCCAACCTAAAACAGGGGTTTGAACTCTGCCTGCTGAAAGCCATTTTTGTTTGAAGGTCTCTTGAAGAAGTTGACTTAGGGAAAAACCGAACCATCTATCAGCTATTCTTCTTATAAATTGAGCTTCAACCAGCGGTTCATTAATATCTCTTGGTTCATCTATTGCTTCTAAAAAGGCTCTTTTCGTTATTTCGTGAAATTCAGCTCTTTTAAAATCTGGTGAATAAGGTTTTATATAACAGGCTAGGTCCCAAGCGATCTTTTCTCCTTCTGTATCTGGGTCTGTAGCTATAAAGGCTACGTCTGCTTCTAAGGCTAGCTCTTTTAATCCCTCGATTATCTCTCTCTTTTCATCAAAGGCTGGTACCTTGCATCTTGGGCAGATTTCTTGAACGGTTTGTTCCCCACAGGTTTGACATCTCTTTATTGTGTCATAGTGGGGTATAAAGGATCCATCTTTTACTTCTACTCCGAAAAGGCCAAGCTCATATACTAGATCAGCTACATGTCCTTTCGATGCGGCTATTAAAAGGGTATATTTGAGGGCGTTTACTTCATAGACATCTATGCCGTGGACTCTTCTTCTTTGAGGTGATCCAAAGAAAGAGGCCAAAGTCCTAGCCTTATTTGGTGATTCAACGATAATCAGGGCGGTTTTGAAGAGATCTTTTGGTATGGCGTCTATCTTGGTCAGCTCTTGCCTTTCTTTGTCCACCTTGTTTAGAACCTCCATTACCTTATCATGGTCGAAGGTTTTGAAGGAAAATTCTTCGAAGAAGTATCTTGCCTTTTTCTCAAGAAGGTGTAAGGCTTTTTCATCGTCAACTATAACTATTGATAAACCTTGTAGCAGTCCTCCTGAGCATAGCCTAGAGGTTCTACCTGCAGCTTGTAGGTATCCAGTGACATCCGGTATCATTAAATAAATTTCCCCATCTATTATTCTTATAGGGCTTTCAGGGCTTGAGGCTACTTGAGCTAGGAACTCTGGATTAGCGAGCTTCTCTGATAAGAAAAGCCTTATCTCATCCAGTAGCTTTTTGGATCTTTCTGTGAGCTTTTCTTCTTCCTTCTCAAGAATGTTTCTCAAAAAGGGGAGATATCTTCTTTCAACCTCCGGGTGATCCTCAAGGAGTTTTCTTAATGAAGTAAGTGCGTTAAACAGAGCTATTGAAGAAGTTTCCACCTTCAAGTTTATAAACATTTTAGGAACTCCTATGAAGATAGCATATCTCGTTTCAGGTATGTCAAGTCCTCGAGTGAGAGGGTTTCTACCGGAAGCTATACCTACCAGAACATCTACTTCCCCCTTTAAAAAAGCTTCTAAGTCTGCTTCCTCATAGCTCAGAGCCTTTATCCCTTTAATTTCAAATTTTTTGATAACCTCACTTACAGATTCCTTGCCTTTATCAGGGGATACAAAGATTAAACCCCTATTTCCTAATTTTTTTACAAGGTTTACCGTTTCATCTATCATACCGCTTAATGTCATTCGCTTAGGCCTTAATACAAGATCCTCAACTTTTCTTAAGAAAGAGGCACTTTTTCCAATTTCTAAGTCCAGTAATTCACGGAATAAAGCTACTCTTACATTTTTGGGCTTTGCTGTTGCTGAAGAAACTATTAGAACTCCTTTCGCAAGCTTTTTAAGTTCCTCGAGCTTTCTTCTTCCTTCTTCTATCTTTTGCCAAGATTCTTTCGAAGGTCTCCTTAAAAGCTTAATGGATAGATAAAGGAAGGAAAGCGTTTCATCTACCGCCTCTTTTGGTATACCTAGAAGCCCTAAAATTCTATCTACGCTCCTTGATTGTTTTAGTAAGGCATCTACATCATCAACAAAAACGAAATCAAAGGGCTTTGGTATATCTTCATAGCTTTTTACTAAGAACATGGTTGTTGAAACAAGTATGTCAAAATCTCCATTTTTAAGCTTCTCTCTTTCATCGTTTTTCATGTCCATAGCTATAAGTATTTTCTTTTTACCATCGTTATATTTTTTAAGAAGATTTTCTGCTTGTTCCACAAGCAGGCGTGTTGGGAAGAGGAGGTATGACTTTCCATCTAAAAATAGGGATGCTATTATACCGAAGGTTGTTTTGCCGATCCCTGGAGGGGCGACTATGGCAAAGGATCTTTTAAGAAATAGCCTTCGTGCCCATGTTCTTTGGAGAGACCAAGGATCGCTACCAACTTTTTCCTTAAAGAAGTTTACAAATTCCCATTCGCTTTTTCTCAAATCATAAATACTTTTAAGTTTTTTTAAGGAACCTCTTTCGCTTAATTTTTTTACTATATCTTCTAAGGTTATGTTATCTTCCTCAGGCAAACAAAGCTCACAAGGAAGCCCTTTAAGTAGCCTAAGGCTTGAGATTTTTCCCTCACAGTTTGGACAGGCTTTTTCGAATATAGCTTCTGCCATTTTGCATCAACCCACCTTTAAAAGTAATGGTCTTACTGTTTCTGGAGGTATATCATAGGCCTTGCTCTCTATTATAACTGTAAGGTCATATATTTCCATCTCCTTTTGGCAAAGAAGCTCTATAAAGCTTCCTATGGAGAATAGGTTATTTCTTATTAGTGGAGATTTGGTAACGCTATTATAAAATCTCTTAAGAAGCTTTCTCTCAATCAGGGGATCTTTAAGATCAGTAAATTTTCCTATTTCTTCTCCCCATGGCGTATTTGATAAGGGTTTTAAAAAATCCTCTATTTTTTTAGCTTGGGTTAATTCCTTGAGTTTTTTATTATTTAAATATCTTCCAAATGGGAGTGTGTAGGAAAAGATCTTCTCTTCTCTAAGGCTAAAGTAGTTTTTCGCTCTTATTATCCATCCTAGATTTATTAAATCGCATTGCATTCCGAAGTAAAAATTATTTATATCTTTATCTATTGGATCTAGAGTTTCATTTAACTGTATTAGCTCCTTGAAAAAGCCGTAATCCAGGATCATCTCAATTCCAAATATTGTTTCTACGTCCTCTTCAGGTAGCTTCCCTTCAAGGTATTCGCCGTAAGAGCTTTTCCTTAATACCTCCACAGCTTCACTGAGTTTTCTTGCGGATAAAAGCTCATCTATGTCTAAATAGGAGAGTCCTTTAAGATCGTATAAGGCTTCCTTTGAGATTTCTTCGCCATTCTTAAGCTTACTTGTTAAGATTCTTTTTATATTATCTATTTCAAATCTCTTTATGGTTGCTTTTAGGAACTCTCTTGACCTTTTAGGCATAAACTCGAGTACCTTAAGATATATATCTATTATAGAGCTTTTAAGGAGCCTTTCTAGACCCTCTCTAGAGTATGGTAAAGGCTTATCTTTACCATAGGGGGTCTTTTTGATTATATCAACTAGTCCCTCTAAGCTTTTTGAATTTAAGGCCTCTTCTAGGACCTCTTTATTTAATAGCTCTCCTCTTATAGCTCTTATTCGGGCGAAGGCTGCTGAATAGTCTATTACTTTCATTATCTCCAGAATACCTCTATTGCTTTAAGGATTGCTTTTTCCGTTTTTGGGATAACTTTTTCCCTGAGCTCTTTAGCTTCTTCTCTGCTCTTAGCGATAATTTCCTCAGCCTTGCTTTCCGCTTCTAATTTGGCTTCGCTTAAGATCTTTTCTTCTTTTTCCCTTAAGTCTTTGAAAATATCAGCTAATCTTTGTTCCTTTTCTTTCAAGTATTCTTCCCAAGCTTCTTCTATTTCTTCTTTGGTTTTTTCCACTATTGCTCTTGCGGTTCTTTCTGCTTCAAGTAGTTGTCTTATAGCGTTCTCCATGCCTTGATCACCCCCGATGGTATTTTATCATAAGAGGCTTCCAATTTGATAAAATAACACGCTTACAATCCAGCCTAAGATCAGTGAGTAGAGAGTTGTAATCATGGCGAATTTTAAGCTGCTTTCCTTTTTAATTGTAGCGATAGTTGCTATACATGGTATGTATATGAGAGTCATTAGCATAAAAGCATATGCGGAAAGCGGCGTGAAAATATCCTTTAGTATTTCCTTAAGAGATTCTTCCTCTGCACCGTATAGGGTTCCTAATGTTCCTATTACTGTTTCTTTAGCAACGATTCCAAAGAGTAGAGCTACGCTCGCTTGCCATGTTCCAAAGCCAGCAGGTTTAAAAATGGGTGCTATAGTTTTGCCGATAGCTCCAATTACTGAATTTTCAGAAGCGTATTCAACTCCTATTGGAAGGGATGAGAGCATCCATATTAGTATAACAGCAAGGGCTATTACAGTTCCGGCTCTCTTTATAAATGTCAGGCTTCTTAGCCACATCTGTAGTAAGATGTTTCTTAAAGCTGGTAATCTATAAGGCGGAAGCTCCATAACGAAGGGAGCGCTCTCTTCTTTAAAGAATAAGCTTTTTGCTACTTTGGCTACAATTAAAGCGAGAAGGATTCCTGTTAGATATAAGGAGAAGATGATCAATCCCTGGTGTTTTTGAAAGAAGGCACTGGCGAAGAGTACATAAACGGGGAGCCTTGCTGAGCAACTCATTAGTGGAATTATAAGTATAGTTAGCAATCTATCTTTTCTTGATTCAAGGGTTCTTGTGGCCATGATGGCAGGCACATTACAGCCGAATCCCAGTAAAAGGGGAATGAAAGATTTTCCATGTAGTCCCAAAGTGTGCATAACTCTATCCATAATAAAAGCTGCCCTAGCTAAATACCCGCTATCTTCCAATACAGATACTCCTAAGAAGAGAAGAGCGATGTTAGGTAGAAAGACCAATACGCTTCCTACACCGGCAAGGACTCCATCAAGTAAAAATGAGATAAGCCAAGGGGATACGGCCTTATCCTCTAAGGCTTCCTTTAGGTAATCCCTTAAGCTTGCGAAGCCGGTATCTATTAAGTCGGCCAGAGGATTGCCTATGTAGAAAACGAGGTAAAAAAGCAAATACATAAGGGATAGAAATATGGGGAAGCTAAGAAACTTATTGAGCAGGATTTTGTCAAGCTTATCTGAGAAGGTTAGAGCTTTCACTTCCTTCTGATTAGTACATTCTCTAGTCAGTCCCTTTAAGAAGGAATATCGCTTTTCTATGATAAAGCTCTCGATGCTTTCCCCGTATATCTTTTCTATTTTATTTTCCGTTTCTAATATGATTCTCTCTATTTCTTCTGACAAGGGTTTCCCAATGAACTTGTCTTTGAAGTCTGGGTCTCCTTCTAAAAGCCTTAAAGCTACGGAGCGGGGCGAAATGCTAATATCGTAGTTTTCCTTAAGCATATTTTCTATCCTTTCAATGGCTTCTTCTACTTCTTTTCCATAATTTATTTTAAGGGGTTTTGGCCTTTTGGATATATTTTCTAAAATCTTTTCCTTTAAATTTTCTATACCTATACCTTGGTTAGCGACCGTTTCCACTATTTCTACACCAAGTATCTGTGATAGTTTTAGGTTGTCTATCTTTAATCCCATAGCATATACCATATCCATCATATTAAAATCTAAGAGAAGGTTAAGCCCCATTTCAAGAAGCTGCGAGGCTAAGTAAAGGTTTCTTTCTAGGTTTGTAGCATCTATAATGACAACTACAAGATCGGGTCTTTCTTGAATAAGAAAGTCTCTTGCGATCCTTTCATCTATAGAGTATGCGCTTAAACTGTATATTCCTGGTAGATCAATAACTTTAATTTTTTTACCTTTGTAATCTAATATGCCTTCCTTTTTCTCTACAGTTGTTCCAGGCCAGTTTCCTACTTTTTCTCTTGTACCACATAAAATATTAAAAACGGTTGTTTTCCCAGAGTTAGGGTTCCCAGCTAAAGCTATCTTAGCTTCCAATTTTTAAGCCACCTCCTCCACTAATATTTTGTGAGATAATCCTCTTCCGATGGCGAATCTTAGGTTATCCTTTATCACTATGATTGGGCCATCCGAGTTAGTTAAAACGCATAGATATTCTCCTTCCAGTAGACCTAATTCCTGCAATTTTTTAGCTGTTGTTTTTCCAGCAATTATTTTTTTAATTTTTATCTTTTTACCGCTTTCTATCATTGACAAAGGTATCATCCTGAAATCACCTCTACTAAGATTTTTTCCGCTTCTTCTTTTCTCAAAGAAACGTTTGTTCCCTTAATTAAGATTTCTATTGGATCCCCCAAGGGAGCAACATTTTTTACCTCTAGTTCCTCTCCTTTTATAAATCCCATATCGAGTAGTCTTCTTTTGAGAGATCCTGCTGCTATAATCTTGATTATTCTGGCTTTCGAACCTATATTTAGCTCATTTAGGCTTTTAAGGGGGGTATCGATTTGATTTTCCAGGTTTTTTTCTGCCTCGAAGGAGCTCACAAAGCTTATTAGCTTTTCTAAGGTCTCATTACTTAAGAAATGCTCCATCTTACAAGCGTCACTTTCCGCAATCTCCTCTCTAACCTTGAGTATGTTTATTAGAAATCTTTTAAGCATGGTATGTCTATCCTTTATGGCTTTGGCTATGTTTATGCCGGCTTGGGTAAGCTCTATATATCCATACTTTTCTTGCTCTATTAATTTCATTTCCTTTAGCTTTTTTAAAGACTCTACAGCAGATGAAGCCTTAACTTTGAGTAAGCTTGCAAGATCTTTAACCCTAACAACCCCCTTTTCCTCTTTTAATGTTAATATTCCTTCCAAATAATCCTCTAATGCTGGTGTTAGCGTAAACATGACTTTTGACACCTCCTTTTAGCTAAACCTAATTATATTAGGTTAACCTAAAATGTCAAGTTTCTAATTGTCAGTTTATGTGGTAAAATTAATTTATAAATTTTAAATCACTTTAGAGGAGGGGAGACAAGATGAGTAATGCTAGAGGTTCTTGGACCTCAAGGGTAGGTTTTATCATGGCGGCCGCTGGTTCGGCAATAGGTCTTGGTAACATCTGGAAGTTCCCTTATCTGACTGGTAAAAACGGAGGGTTCGCCTTTTTAATAGTTTATCTTGCGATTGTTTTTACCATGGGTATAAGTGTTATGCTTGCTGAGGTCGTTGTAGGTAAGGCTGCTCAAAGAAATCCTGTTGGAGCTTTTGCAAAATTGGGAGGAGGTCTCTGGCCGCTTGTTGGATTCATGGGGTTGGTTGCAGGTTTCATAATCCTCTCATTTTATAGTGTAGTAGCTGGATGGACCATAGCTTATATGATTAAAGCTCCTACAGGGCTTTTGGCATCTACGGATCCTAAGGTTCTTGGTGATATATTCGGTAAGTTTGTTAGCGACCCTGTGGAACCGCTTATATACCACGCAATATTTATGGCTTTAACTATTCTTATAGTAGCCGCTGGAATAGAAAAGGGAATAGAGAAATGGTGCAAGCTGCTTATACCAGGCCTAGTTGTTATACTTGGAGTTTTAATAATTAGAGCTGTTACTTTGCCAGGTGCTTTAAAGGGGATCTTATTTTATCTATCCCCTGATTTCTCTAAGATAAATGCAAAGGTTGTGAATGCCGCATTGGGGCAGGCTTTCTTCTCTCTATCCTTGGGGATGGGATGTATAATGACCTATGCTTCTTATTTTCCAAGGGAGGAAAATGCACCTAAATCTGTAATATGGGTTACTTTTATGGATACTCTCGTTGCCTTTCTGGCAGGTTTAGTAGTTATGCCAGCCGTTTTTGCTTTCGGTTTTGATCCTGCTGCTGGGCCTGGGCTGACGTTTATAACGCTCCCTGCGGTTTTTGCTAAAATGCCTCTTGGTGCTTTATGGGCGGTGCTCTTTTTCTTACTTCTTTTCTTTGCAGCAATAACTTCTTCCATATCTATTCTTGAAGTTATAGTAGCGTATTTCGTTGATGAGATGGGAATGTCAAGGAAAAAGGCTGCTACCATATTTGGCATTATCATATTCTTTATTGGAATTCCTTCTTCCCTTTCTTTAGGTAAATGGAGTGGATTTACCATTATGGGTAAGGTTTTCCTTGACTTCATGGATTATCTTGCTTCTAATATAATGCTTCCTCTTGGTGGGATATTTATATCGCTCTTTGTTGGATGGGTTTTTTGGAAGAGGGCCTTGATCGAGGCTACAAGCGAAGGTCGCTACACTCTAGCTTGGGCTCCTTTATGGAAGGTGGTTTGTCGCTACTTTGCTCCTTTAGCTATAGCTTGGATACTAATAAGCGGGCTTTAGTATAAACTAAGTGGGGCTCCAAAGCTTTGGAGCCCCACTTAGTTTGGTTTACTGCTTTAATACCTCTTCCCAAGTTGTAACAGGCCATGTGGTCTTAAATAACTCTTCTACCGCAGGTTTGGCCTTTTCTCTTATCTGTGTCATAGTTTTCCCATCAAGGTATATTACTGTCATCCCGTTTTCGAGTAAGTCCTTAAGGATTTTATTTTCGTTTGCAAGTAGCTTTTCTGTAGCGGCTTTGCAGGCTTTCTCTGCTGCTTCGTTAAATAGCTTTTGTTCCTCTGGAGATAGCTTGTCAAAGGTAGGTTTATACATGTGTACCCAACCAAAGGATACTAGGTGGTTGGTTATTGTTAAATACTTTTGGACTTCATATAGCTTATAACCTGATATCTGGGTAAGGTCTCCTTCAGAAGCTTCGGCGGTTCCATCCTTTAGAGCTTGATATAATCCCGGTAGAGGAACCTGTACAGGTTTTGTTCCAAGAGCTTCCCAGACTTTAACCCACGTAGGAACTACAGGTAGTCTTAGCTTTAGGCCTTCAAGATCTTTTAGCCCTAGTATGGGCTTGTTAGAGGTCATTTGCCTATATCCTCTGTAAAGATAACCAAGCGTATACATATTTCCTTTCTCTAATATTTGGGCTTTTGCTTTCTCTCCGATAGGTCCTTTCATGATTCTGTAAAAGTGTTCGTGATCTTTAAGAACAAAAGGCGCGTTCATGAAGAAATACTGTGGTGCAAAGACTTCAAGAGCTCTGCCACCGGTGAATTGCATGTCCACTTCTCCTTTGGCGCATTTCTCGTTTACTCCCTCTTCAGAGTCCTTTTGAATCTCGAGCTCTACCTTGATCTTTCCTTTGGTTTGCTCTTCGACAATAGCTTTGAAATTTTCCATAGCCTCGGTAATTATGTGTCCTTTAGGGAAGGGAGTACCAGCCTTTATAGTTGTTTGGGCATAGGCAAAGCTTAGTGTTAGAAGTACCATGAGCAGAGAAAACCACACTATGTGCCTCTTCATGTTTACCCCCTCCTTTTTATAGGATCTCTATCTTCTTGCCCTCCTCGCTTGAGTAGTAGCCTGCATATATAACCTTTGCGGTTTCCTTGGCAAGCTCGAAACCTGATATAGGCTCTCTATTTTCTTTGGCTGAAAGTACGAAATCTTTTAGCTCCTGAGGGAAGCCTCTTGTCCAGAAGTCATCAGGGGATGGGAAGTTCCAGCCTCCCTTCGTTTCTATCTTTTCCGCTATGTATTCATCTTTCCATATAGTGCTTTCAGGAGCGTAAGCTAACATCATATTGTTTGGGTTAATATTGGCATAAATCATACCCTTAGATAAGCTAACTTGAACCCAGTTCTTAAGCCCTCCTAAGCTCACATCGTTTGAGAAAACTATTCCTTTGGTTCCGTCTTCAAAGTCTATTATTAAAACTGACCAATCCTCTACATCTTCCCATGCAGTAGCTACATAGTGTTTTTCTTCTTTAATGAACTCTGGCGTCTTCGTTAGATTTCCTATTTCTCCCCAAACCGCTTTTGCTCTTATAGGCCTTCCATTTCTCTGTAGCCCTTCAAAATGTTTAAGGTGTAAAACCACAGCTACTGGGTGGGAACCGAGCCTCATTAGGCTTCCGCCACCAGAGGTTCTCCAAGCCTTTGCATAGCTTGCTATTGAGCCTGAGTGGCTACATTCGGCCCTTATCTCTAATATGGGGGAAGAAGATACCTTTATCATCTTTTTCATCTTTTCGATTGAAGGGGCGTAAACTAGGTTTTCTCCATACATAAGTTTGACCCCGTTTTCCTTTATCTTTCTTTCAATCTTTTCAATTTTTTCTAATACCTTCTTATACATATGGCTTTTAGGTACTTCCATGCCTATAAGCTTTTTATCGCTGTCTTCTCCAAAGTATCCTGTCAGTGGTTTTTCACATATTACGTGTTTTTTATTCTCAGCGGCACATATTATAACGTCATCATGTAAACTTGTTGGAGTACAGACATCTACTATCTCAATTTCTGGTGAGGCGCAAAGTTCTTCAAAATTATTAAATACTCTAGGTATGCCAAACTCTCTTGCAAATCTCTCTGCGTTTTCCTTCCTACCTGAGCATATTCCTTCGATCTGTACGAAAGGTTCTATTTCTCTATAGGCAGCCATATGTATTCTGGCTATAAAGCCTGCACCTACAATGCCCACTTTTACCTTTTCCATATTTGTTCCCTCCTTTAGGTAATGATTAACATGTCAGGTTTAATAAGGGTTATGCCTTCCACTTCTATGCTTAGTTTAGGAAAGATGACCGGTTTTGTGATCATAATAGGTCCTTTCTCGGTTACTATAAAGCCATCTTCTGATTTGGTCCCCGATATAGATGGATTCCAGCAGAAGGCCTGGTTTTTAAGTATTTTCTCAGCGGTGGATGGAGTTACTCTTATTTCTCGTGGATAGTATCCCATAGCTCCACCCTGGTGATGGAGTTTCCATTCATCCTTGTAACCTCGCTTTTCATATTCCTCTATAGCAGAAAGGACAGGAACTCTCATCTCTTCTCCTATCCTTGTTTTCGCTATCATTATGCATTCGATTTCTACATTATCTTGATATTGTTTCTTAAGAGCAGCTGGGGGTTCTCCAAAATATGCCATCCTTGTTATCGTTGTATATAAACCTTTGTATCGTGCATTAACTGATGCCATAAGAAGCTTTTCAATCCTTTTGTTTTTAGATATAGGGTGTCTATAGTTTCTGACCCTATCATCTGAGGAAATCATGAAAGCTGTTGGCTCTATTCCCTCTTTCCATAGTTTTGCAGATATTTCCCCAGCTACCTCTATTTCTGTTTGACCTGGTTTAACTTCATACATTAAAACTTCTTCTACTATTTTTGATAGTTTCTCCCCCAAGTATTTATACCTTTCTATTTCTTCTTCAGTTAGTTCATACCTTAGTTTTTTAAATGTGCCCTCCACGAATTGGGTTTCGGAAAGAGGGATGTCGCAACCAATATTTCTGTTTCCTGTTATCTTTTTGACAATTTCCATCTCTTTATCTTCATACCATTCGTATTCCAATACTTCAAATCCTATTTCTCCAACCTCTTCTTCTCTCATTCTTTTTGACTCGATCCTGTTAGCTATTACGAAAGCCTCTTTCTCTGTCACTAATACTGATGTTACTCCAGTTTCTGTGGTCATGCCTACGAAGTTAACCCCACCCGCAGTGATCCATGAGAAGTTTGGTTGCTTCTTAATTAACATTGCAGAAAGATTATTTTCTCTTAAAAATCTTCTTACCCTTTCTAATTTTACTTTTACTTCTTCCTTTCTTCCCATTTCTCTTCCTCCTTTGCTATCTAGATTCTTTTTTCACGGAAATCAAGGAAAGCAAAATTGATATAATGGCTAAAATTAATAGTGTTAAAGAAATTGGGCTTCTTATAAATATGCTCCAGTCATTTTGAGAGATTATCAAAGCTCTGTTTAAATTTTGTTCGGCCATAGGCCCTAATATGAGGCCGATTATTAAGGGGGTTTCGGGGAAACCCTGCTTTTTCATGAAGTAACCGATGAGCCCAAAAACTATTGTGACTCCTACATCGTAAAGACTGTTTCTTATTGCGAAGGAGCCTATGATAGCAAAAATGAGAATTATAGGCATCAGTATTTTTTTAGGAACTCTTAGGATATAAGGTGCCGAGAAAGTGGAAACAAATCCCGTGATTAGCATTAAGAACTGGATTATAAACCAACCTGCAAAAAAGGAATAAACGAGATCTGGACTTGATTGGAAAAGGAGAGGACCGGGTTTTATTCCTATTAAGATCATTGCTCCAAGCATGACTGCTGTAACTACATCTCCAGGAACACCAAGCGCAAGTGTGGGAACCATGGCTCCACCAGTGACTGCGTTATTAGCGCATTCTACGACAGCCACTCCTTCTATTATTCCTGATCCGAACTTCTCTTTCTTCTTAGACCAGTTCTTAAGCTGGTTATAAGCTAAGAATGTTGCTATGGTTCCTCCTGTTCCAGGTATAACTCCAATTATTATTCCTATGATTGCTCCAACTAAAATAGGTATTATTATAGCTTTAAGTTCTTCTTTGGATAGGAATATGGATGATATTTGGTGTTGAATTTTTTCCTCCTTGTTTCTTTCTTCAAGCCCAAAGAGTATTTCTGAGATAGCAAATATTCCTATTAATACAGGAAGAAGTTCAAAGCCAGCGGTTAAAGCAGAAATTCCAAAAGTAAATCTCTCAGACCCTCTGATATTCTCTATTCCTACGGTAGCTAAAAATAGGCCGAATAAACCTGATACTAATCCCTTAAGTATGTTTCTGCCTGATACGCTTGCGATTATGGTTAGGCCAAATATCGATAGGGAGAAATAATCTGCGGGTGAGAACTTTAGGGCGAAGGAGGCAAGCTCGGGAGCCAGTAAAACTAAAGTTATCCCGCTTAAAATACCTCCAGATGTAGATGCTATCAATGCCGTTAAAATAGCTTTTCCAGCTTTTCCTTGCTTAGCTAGAGGATGCCCATCAAGAAGGGTTGCTGCAGCGGATGGGGTTCCAGGGACTCCAAGGAGTATGGCTGATATGGAGCCCCCAAACATAGAGCCAGAATACATTCCTGCAAGCATAAGGAGAGCAGATTTAGGATCTAAATAGAAGGTGAAGGGAAGAAGTAAGATTATTCCCATAGAGGAAGTTATGCCTGGTAAAGCTCCGACAATTATTCCTCCCAGCGTTCCTATAAACATTAGCAAGATGTTTGAAGGCTGTAAAGCTATCCTTATTCCCTCAATCCAGTAACTTGTCATTTTATGACCTCCTTTTTATAAAGAGGCTTTTAAAATAAGGAGAAGGAAGGTAAGGAAACCTTGAAGATGTTGTGGAATATGTAATAAACTATCACCGTTACAGTTATGCTTATTAATATTGCTGTAGATGTTTTCTTAAACTCGAATAGATACATTGTTATTAACATTAATAGAGGGGTTAAGTATAGGAAGCCTATATAATCTACCAAGTAAACGTAGGCGAGACTTACCCCTATTAAGAGGAGAACCCTTTTTAATGATTCCCAAGAATAAAGCTTCTTGATTGGTGATGGATGTAAAGTTTCCTGAAGAAGTAGTAGAAAACCACATATTATTAATCCTATGCTGATTATTCTTGGGTAGTCTCCAGGTCCTATTCCTAATGGAGATTTAGGCATACCAAGCGTAGTTAGTAATATCAAAAAACCGACTAAAATTATACCTATATCTATTCCTATATTTAGATTAAACCGTTTCATCTATAAAGCCTCCTATATAAGCCTCCCCCCTATCCTTTAAGGATAGGGGGGTTAAATTAACATTACTTATACTTGTTTCCTAGCTTATTAGCTTTAATCAGGTCCTCGTAATATTTATCGTAATCCTGTATAAGTTTTGCAAAGTCAGCTGGATTTTTATAATCTATGGTTAGCGATAACTCTTTTGCTTTGCTTTGAAATTCTGGATCCTTAATGCACTTGGAGATAATCTCATGAAGCTTGTCTACAATCTCTTTTGGAGTTCCCTTCTGCAAGGCTACTCCTCTCCACATACCAAACTGAAAATCAAAGCCTTGCTCTTTAGCTGTAGGTACATCAGGATATTTATCAAGCCTCTTTGTTCCAAATACTCCTAAGATCCTGAGTTGACCAGCATCAACGTTTGAAAGCCCTTCAGGTGCTGCCCCCATATAAGAATTTATATGGCCTCCTACAAGAGCGGTAACTGCTGGTCCTCCTCCTTCAAAAGGTACGTGTACAAGTTTGATTTTGGCGAAGCTCTCAAAGGCTAAAGCTGCAAGGTGAGTTCCTCCTCCTGCACCACCGTTTCCTATGGTTACTTTCCCAGGATTTTGCTTAGCATACTCTACGTACTCTTTAAGGTCCTTCCATGGAGCATCTTTCTTAACAAGTATGTAGCATGGGTCATTTACAACTAGAGCGACAGGTTCAAAGGAGTTCGCGTCAAACTGAACAGGGTCCATATGAGATTTAATAATTATTGGAGCTGCAAGAGAAAGTAAGGTGTAACCATCAGCCTTTGCTCTTAAAAACTCCATCGTTCCAGGGACAGCTCCTCCACCGGGAAGGTTAGCTACTACCAAGGGATGTCCACCGGAGTATTTTGGAAATACAGCAGCTATGGCTCTGAAAAGAACATCGGTAGCTCCACCTGCGGCCCAGGGAACAATTATAGTAACAGGTTTTGTGGGGTAATCTGCTGCGAAAGCTCCTGATGCTAAAAGGAAAGTAATGGACAAAACCAAAGCTAATAATTTTTTAGTATTCATACTATCTTCCCTCCTTTCTGGTATACTGGACTAACCAATTGTATCATACAACTAATCTTTTATTGTGTCAAGATTAGGAACTTAATTTAAAGACCTAGAATTGAAGAAATATATTATTTATTTTGATATAAACACAGGAGTTTCGGGGACTTTACTTAGGAGGAAAACTTTAAGGGGCGGGAGTGATCGCTCCCGCCCCTTAAGATATCTTATCCAAGGTACTCCTTCAGTAGTTTTACGTTTTTTTCTATTAGGTCTGGAATGGGAAGCTGATAAGGGCATCTTGTAGCACAAACACCGCATTTTGTACAAGTTTGTGCTTTAAGGTAGGGGTCGTAAAACCATTTCTCTCTTAAATATTCTTTTGGAAACCTTTTTACAAAGGAGTCTGCTCTTATTATTGTTGATATGGGTATCCCTTGCGGGCAGGGTTGGCAGTAATCGCATCTTCTGCAGAATGTTTGTCCTAATTCCTTTCTTATTTTTTCGATTTCTTTGATTTCTTCTTCAGTTAGAGGAGAAAGCTCGTGTAGGAGTCTTATGTTCTCCTCTACTTCTTCTAATCTCTCCATCCCTGGATCTGGTAGTATATAGTCATTTTGAAGCACAAACTTCAAAGATAATGTTGGATTTGGGACTACACCTCCTCCCATAGGTTTCATAGCTATGATGCCGATGTCCTTTTCTTTGGCTAAAGGGAAGAGCTTTTTCTCAGCTTCGGTTTCTATGAAGTTGTAACATACTTGGATTACATCAAATTTGTCTGTATTTACAAGTTCTATTGCTATATTTATGTTATGTGTAGATGCAGCTATAAAGTCTATAAGACCTTCTTCCTTTGCTTTAAGTAATCCGTAGTAAGCTCCGTTCGGTGAGAGAACTTTATTAATGGTTTCCTTATCATTTATATTGTGCATGTGATATACATCTATTTTCTTTACGTTTAAATTTTTTAAGCTCACCTTCACATCAGCGTATATCTCATCTTTGGTTCTTCCAAAAGATTTAGACGAAAGAAAAATCTTTTTATCTATTCCCTTCAATGCTTTACCGATCTTTATTTCACTATCTGAGTAAGCCCTTGCAGTATCTATGAAGTTGACTCCGAGTTCTATCGCTCTTCTTATTACCTTTATTGCCTCTTCTTCTCTCACCCTTTGAATAGGTATTCCTCCAAAGGCAATGGGAAAGGCTTCTATGTTTGTTCTTCCTAGTCTTTTCATTTTCATGTTTTATTCCTCCCTAAGAAGATATTATTTGGCTTTTTTCAAGAAGTTTATTATTTCTTCAACATCTGGGAGTTCCCTTATGGGATATATCTTAAAAAATATTATCTTCCCCTCTTCATCAACAATTATGTTTGCTCTTTCAGAAAAGCCGTCGTTTTCTCTAAATATGTTAAACTTTTTGGCGGTTTCTCCATGAGGCCAGAAATCTGATAGAATTTTTAGCTTCTTTAAGCCTAAGCTTTCAGCCCATGCTTTCTTCGAAGGTATTGGATCTACACTTAATCCCACAGGAATGGTGTTCAGTTCTAAGAAATTTTCATAGTTTTTCTCCAGAGACTCCATTTGTTGAGAACAAATTGAGGTCCATGCAAGTGGATGGAAAGAAAGAAGGATTTTCTTTCCTTTGCAGCTGGATAAGGTAAAATCTTCTCTGTTTTGATCCTTTAAGGTAAACTCTGGTGCTAAGCTTCCTATTTCTAAGCCTTTTTGTTTACTCATTTTATCACCTCCGTTTTTAATGTTTTTATCTTATATTCTCTCTCCATGGGAAGCTAGGAGAAATCGCACCGTAAAGTGCATAACTTTTACCACTCATCCATGCCCAATTTTGGTTTCCATAGTCGAAGTGCCACCATTCATCAATATAGTTAGTGAAACCTACGCTTGTTAGTATATGGTACAGTAACCTCCTGTTTTGTAAAGCTTCTATTTCTTTCTCACCAAGCTTTTCACCTTTAAGTATTAATTCCTCGAAGTATGTAGTTCTAGATATTTCGGTGGAATCATCGTATTCTGTTCCCATGTAAAGTAACCTTCCGTATTCATCTGCTATTGTTAAGTCTATGGCTCCTCCGGTATTGTGAGGTGAGGGTTTTTTAGGGTCTGTTGATGGTAAAGCTACGAATTTTAGTGTCAGGTTCGTTAACTCTTCTTCGTTTAGGTTTGGATATTGAGTTTTAAACTTTTCTCTTAAGATGTTAAACAGCGACTGTTGAACTTTTATAGGTCTCCAGGCGTCTAGAATAACGAGCTTGTGCCCATCTGGTAGCAAAAGGGATGCTTCTATTAGTTTTCTGTAAACTCCCTCACGGGCGTAACATTCTGGTAAGGCTCCTTCGATCCCTTGGATGAAGTATTGGGGTCTAACTAATATTTTTTCGGGAAATAAACTTAGGGGAACCAGCTTTTCGCCGTTTTCTCTTATCTCTTTGCTTTTAACGCTCTTCCATTCCCATTCTACCTTTGGAATGGGGATGGGGATGCTTTTAAGGATACTAGTACTCATCATTTTTATCTCCCTTCTTTCGATTTGAACTACTGTTATAATTATACTACTTCCAAAAGTTTATGTTAGCTTGACCTGTGTTATACTAACGATTAAGCTTATAGTAAGGCCATTTAATAGAGAGGTGATCTATTCTTGAAGATAGTTAGCATCGGTAATATAAGGATAGGTGGAGGAGCTCCCTTCGTTTTAATAGCTGGACCTTGTGTTATAGAATCTGAGGAGCTTGTTTTTAGAACTGCTTCTTATGTTAAAGGGCTTTGTGATAAGCTTAACATCTCTTATATATTTAAATCTTCATACGATAAAGCTAATAGAACCTCTATAAGCTCCTTTAGAGGTCCTGGAATCGAGCGTGGTCTTGAGATACTATCTCGCCTTAAGGATAAGTTGGGTATACCCGTTTTATCTGATGTTCATCTTCCCGAGGAGGCTTCAATGGCTGCCGAAGTCTTGGACGTTTTACAGATACCAGCCTTTCTTTGTAGACAAACCGATCTTGTTTTGGCTGTTGCTAGAACTGGAAAGCCCGTTAACGTTAAAAAGGGGCAGTTTCTATCTCCCTATGATGTCAAATATATAGTTGAGAAAATAGAATCCGAGGGAAATTACCAAATTCTCTTAACTGAGAGGGGAACCACCTTCGGTTATAACAATCTTGTTGTAGATTTTAGGTCTCTTCCTATAATGCGGGAAACGGGTTATCCTGTAGTCTTTGACGCTACTCATAGCGTTCAACTTCCGGGTGGATTGAAGGGAGCATCCGGTGGAGATAGGAGATTTGTTCCCTATCTTGCAAGAGCGGCTGTTTCAGTTGGAGTTGACGCTTTGTTTATGGAGGTTCATCCCGATCCTGATAGAGCCTTATCAGATGGGCCTAATATGATTCCCTTGGAGAGTCTAGAGGGATTGCTTAAACAACTTAAGGAGATAGATGCTTTGGTTAAGGGTATTTAATTTGTTATAATATCCTAAGGATCTCTTTATTAAGGAAGGGGGGAGAGGATTGAAGAGCTTAAGAGCTAAGCTTATTTTATGGGGTGTGGTGGTCTCGGTTTTGGGTGTGGGATTGAGCGCCTTCTTGTTATCGGAGATATCCCTTTATCGTATTGAGGAGGCTTACTATTCTGAGGCTCGTGCCATTGCTCATGGGCTTCTTGAGGTATTTAACGCTATTGGGACTACTAACCTTGGCATAGCTAAGGTCTTTGCCTCAAGCGACATCGTTAATGAGGGACTTAAGCTTGGTGCTGAAGCAGGCAAGGGTATAGCAGCATTTAAGATAGAACGTCTCATTAATCCCATATTTGAGAAGATGAAGAAAGAGGGCATAGATTTTGTTATAGTATTTAACGATCAAGGTGAGTGGGTTTATGAGGCTGGTTTGGGTTTAAAGGATCAGGTTGTTCCTGAGGCTCAGATAGCGTTAAGCGTTCTTAGTTCTAAGGGTGATCAGAAGACCATCTTTAAGGGGCTTAAGGGTATGGAGGTATTAGGGTGCTCTTATGTTGGTGCTGGTGGTGTTGTTATGGTTGGTACCGTTTTAAGTAACGAGCTTCTTGATAAGATGAAGGGTACGGAGCGCTTTGATATGAGTCTGTTTGATATAGCTGGTGGTAGGATTGCGACTACCTTGCTAAGCAAGGGAGAGAGGGTGAAAACTCCTATTCCTGATGAGGCTAGGGAGAAGGTGTTAGTAGCTGGTGAGGAGTTTTTGAAGCTTATGGAAGTAGCAGGGGCTTTGAGGTTTGTGAACATAATACCTTTGAAGCATGCTTCTGGTATGGTTTTAGGTGCTTTAGGGTGTGCTATTCCGGCGGATGCTTATTTAGATGCGAGGAAGGCTTTGATGGAGAGGGCTTTAATAGTTGGTGGTGCTTTGATAGTTTTAGGTGTGGTTATATTTTTCTTTGTTTCGAGTGGTATATCGCGTAGGGTTAACAGGGTGAAGGAGGCGTTAACTTCTTTAGCTTCTGGGGATTTGAGTATTAACTTACCTTCTCTTGGTAGTGATGAGGTAGGTGTTATGGCTTCTGCTTTGAGGGAGGCTTTAAGCTCTTTGAGGGGATTGGTTTTAGAAGTTAAGGGT
>JANXBX010000009.1 GCA_025060595.1 Synergistota bacterium
GCTTTCTAAAAGGGAAAACACTTCTTCAATAGGAAGCTTGTAAAAGTCAGCCTGTTTTTTCATATGGCTTACCTCCTTGTTATGCTTAAGTTTTACATTGTGGCTACCCTTAAGGTATAATCTTAAACGTTATGAGAGTTATTTCTTACTCTGTAGGTTGGAAAAAACCTTTCTTAATATCTTTAATATCTACATTGATGCTTAATTCCTATTTAGGCATGTTTTTAGTATATCCAATCTATCTTAAGATAGTAGGAATTGATTCCATTAAAATCGGATTTCTCATGGGGTTATTTTATGTTGCTAACATGGCAATAAGACCTATAGGAAGTATGGTTCTTGAACGATTGAGTATGAAAAAGGCTTCTTTTTTAGCATTTTTCTTTTTATTCATAAGTGCAATAGGTTTGATATTTTCATTAAGTCCGAAAATTATAGCTTTATGGCGTTTATTAGGGGGGTTGGGTTACGGTATAGGAACCGTTTCTTTAACTGCATATCAATCTATAATAGTACCGGAAAGGATTAGAGGTAGCTCCTTTGCTTGGATTTCTGTATGTTATGTTTCTCCTCAACTTCTTTTCGTCCCAATAGCAAGCCACTTTATAAAAATTGGTCATTATATGGCTTACCTTTCAATGTTCTTGATTTTCTCTGTTCTATTTATATTAGCGTCTCAATTCTTAAATGAAATCAAGGATATAAATTTAGAAGAATGTAATTCCTATAATAATAATGCACCATCTTGGGGAACATATAGAGAATTACTAAAAACAAAAGGTATCTTTACATATATTATTTCTATCCTTACATTCTCAATAATTAATGGAACTATACTTATGTATGCGACAACTTTACTTTACGAAAAGGGACTTCATCCTTCTCTTTTCTTAAGTATAAACGCTTCTGTTGCTATGATCATAAGGATAGTGGGTAACAGGATGTTAAACCAGCTTAACAGATATAGATGGTTAGGATTGTCTCTACTAATAATGATCTTTTCCACATTTTTAATGGGACATTCTTCAAAAAGCGTTCACTTTATTTTACTTTCTATTACTTACGGAAGCGGTATGGCTATAAGCTTTCCATTCCTCTTAGCAATAGCCTCTGATATAACAGTTTTAAGTCTTCGTCCTAAGGCATCAGCTCTTGCTTGGTTAACAATGGACTTTGGTTATGTCTTATCTCCGATAATCATAGGAATTACGTCTCATGTAAAAGATATAAGCTTTTCCTTCAAAATATTATCTATTTTTTGCCTCCCAACGGCTTTGTTGATAAGCTATTTGTGGAAACAGTTCTTAACAGAAAAGCGCTTAAATGAGACGATCAGACCATAAGCTTTCATATGGAGGTCTAACACCTTTAACATCTTCAATTAAGCTTCTTATTATTTCTCCCTGGCTTGGAGCATATATTATATCTCCATGAGGTTCATAAGGCATACTTCCGTCAAAAACTTCAGCTATCCCCCCTATGCATCCTTCTTCCAAATGAGCTATAAAGGGCATCCACATCAACTCTAAAAATTCCGTTTTTTCCGGAAAATACGTTCTTAAGGCAGTGAAAAAGTGCCCTAGAAGCCAAGGCCAAGCCATTCCTCTAAAGCGAGCCTTAAATTTTTGGACTTCATGACCTTCTTCTTTTCCCTTATACTTCTTATCCAAAGGAGCCAGTGTTCTCAACCCATATGTAGTATAGAGATGTCTCCATATATTATTAAGAGCCAATCTACCTAAGTCTTTCGGAACAACACTGAAGGGAAGGGACATACCAAAGATTTGATTAGGTCGAAGTTCTTTTTTCTCATCTGTATCTTTGAAATAGCCTTCCTCTTCAATCCAAAATGTTAAAATGAAATTCTTTCTGATCTTATCTAACAATGTTTCATATTGATGTTTAATATTTAAAGCATCTGAAACTTTAGACATAAGAAAGAGCATATTATACCACAGAGCATTAAGTTCTATTAATTTTCCTTGCCTTTCTACAACATATTCGTCATTTATCTTTAATCCCATCCAGTTATTTGAAGGATCCTCTTCTAGTAGTAATCCATCATTGTCAACTTTCTTGTTTTCTATTAGAAATTCGACAAAGTTTCTGAGCTTTGGCAGGATGCCTCTTATAAACTCGAGGTCATTTGTATAAGCCAAAAATTTAGTTAAAGCATATGCAAACCAGAGCGTGGATTCATACCCCTTGTAAATTGGTTTTTCCTTTTCTATTTCACATGGAAGACCCTCGTCAACAAAATAATCTATCCATCTTAGGAAACATAATTTTGCTTCATCTACTCTTCCAGTAGAGAGTAGAAGTCCAGGTAAGGAAACAAATGTTTCTCTAGCTCTTTCCTTACGAGACGGATAACCAGAAAGAATGTTTTTCAGATCATTTCTGTCAGATAGAAGCGTATCCCCAACCTTGACTAAAAGGGATAAAGCTGGATCCTTATATGGTAAGTTATCTAATAAGTTTTTATGAAGTCTTTCCTTTAGTCCGCAAACTCTGTCAAAATTAAGATCAGTTATATTAGCTTGGGTTAAAATTTCTATAGTTACACTTTCGCCTTCATTAAGATGAACGAGAAAATACCCAGGACTCCAAAAGGTTTCCTTTGAACCGTCTTCTAAATATTCAACGTTTTCGTAGATACGGAGGCGTGACTTATACTCACCAGAACTTGCTCTTATCATCAGTTTATCCCTACCAACATCTACTATTGTTCCAAGTTCTACTAAGTGTTGAGGAGGTATTTCCTCTGAAATTTTCGGTAAAAGAGGAGATATCTCAAAAATAATGGATTCTGTACAACATAGGATTTGATAATTTATAAGCAATTTTTTTTCCCAAAACAGAATCCGCTTCCTAAACAAAGCTTCATTTATGGAATAGATATAGGTAGGATAGGAGTCAAATTCAACCCCAGTTATATATCTATACCCATCTGGATATACAACTCCAGCATACCTATTTGTCGAAATAAAGCATTCTTTTTTCCCAATTTTAACTTTTTCTTCAAATTTAATTAGTATTGGATCTTTATCCTTCAAAAAGAGACCATGAAATTTCTTTGTAGGAACTTCGATTAAAGTAGTGGCGGCGAATCCCCCTTTTCCATCAGATAATATCCATTCTTTTGAAACTCCTTTTTCAAAGCTGTTTATTTTCGATTTTCCAAAAAACAAAATTTTCTCCCTCCTTTCGGATTTCTAAAATTTTTCTTATTTTTCTTAAGGCTCTGTATACGCTCATTTTAGATAATGGGGGATCCATCAATGCACCAATTTCTTTTAGGCTCAAGGATGGATGCTTTATCCTTAACTCAGCTATCTCTCTTAATTTGGCGGGAAGTTTATTTATTCTATCTCCCAATTGATCTATAAGAATCCTATCTTTAAGAGAAGCGGAAGCAATTCTTTCTGCATTAGCAGCATCGCAGTTGGCTTCTCTGTTGGCTTTCTCTCGTATCCTTTTAACAGTACGTACGTCCTCAAGCTTTTTTAAAAACCTTTCAGCGCCTATAGTTTTAAGAACAGAGCCTACACTCGACATATTTCTAAACATTATGTAGTACCTATTATTCCTAATTCTAAGACTAACACTTAATCCTTTTTCTCTCAAAAACCTTTCAATATAAAGAGCAAGATCTCTTTGAGGTATACCTATTTCAAGATGATAGCCTTTCCAGGGTTTAACCATGCTTCCACATCCCCAAAAAAGTCCCCTCATAAAATCTCCCCAAAGACTATCATTTAAATATGCAAGAGGATCTTTTGCAAATTCTGGAAATTTTCTGAGAAGTATTTCATATCCATTTTTATATTTGGCTTTCAAAGAATACTTCTCCCCTATAATATCAAGGTATTTACAAAGTTTTCTCGTTTCAGATGGTGAATCAAGTTTTATCTTAAAAGAGGGCTCCGCTTTTGCTGATAGGAAACCACTTATTTCTGCTTTTATAGCTTCCTCGCTTAAAGCAATTTTTTCTAATATTTCTTCTCTTAATGAGGTATAAAGAGACATTCAAACTCCTCTCTCTCTGAAAATTTTTAAAATAGCTTCAGCGAGTTTATAAGAATCATGTCTTATTACTCCATCTTTTTCGCAAACTAAGTCTAAGCATACGAAGATAGGTTTTTTATTATCTAAGGGAATATCAACCTTTACAGGTTCGGCTCCTTCAGCTTTATATTTTTCGAGCATTCTTGACGAAATAGAACCTATATTAACAATTACATAGTCTATAACATCCTCTCCCAGGTATTTCTTTATTTCCTTTAGATGATCAATAACGCTAAATCTTTCTGTTTCTCCTGGCTGGGTCATTATATTGCATATATAGAATTTTATAGCACATGCATTTCTAATTGCTTCAACAACGTCCTTAAATAGTAAACTAGGAATAAGACTTGTATAAAGACTCCCCGGTCCTATAACTATTATATCCGCTTTTTTGATAGCATCTAAAACTTTCGGAGATACAGATGCTGTGTAAGGAATTATTTCAATCTTTGTTATCTTTTTTCCAATCTTTGGAATTTCTGTCTCTCCTTCAATGAAACTTCCGTCTTCGAAAAAAGCTTTAAGCCTTACATCACTTAATGTAACTGGAAGAACTTCAGCTTCTATTCCTAAGATTTTCCTTAATTTATTAACCCCTGCTAGAAAATCTCCTTCGCTTTCGGAAAGTGCTAAAAGGACAAGATTTCCTAGCGAATGCCCCTTTAGTTCCCCCCTCTCAAACCTATATTTAAGTATAGACACCCACGGATTGTTTGTCTCGGCAAGGGAAAGCAAACAATTCCTTATATCACCTATAGCTACACCTCCCCAATCTTTCCTTATTCTTCCGCTTGAACCTCCTTCATCACTTACAGTAACCACTGCTGTTATGTTAACTGTATACTTCCTGAGGCCCTTTAACAGAGTAGAGAGTCCTGTTCCTCCACCTATAGCAACTATTTTAGGACCTCTTCTTTGTTCTATCTCTTGATAAATTTCATCTACAGAAAGCCCCCTTTTTCGGAGCTCTAAGTCAATAGAGAAAAATAGCTTAAAGAAGCTGATAACGACTAAAAATATACCTAATAGAATAAATAGAACATCTATATAAAAACCATCAGGTTTACCTATGCTCAAACCGCATAGAAAACCACCTATAATTAGGATACCTATCCATCTTTTGAGCCCAAGGCCAGGTAAAAACCAACTTTTCATTCTTTATTTATGTCTCTATGCACCACCTTGAGGTTAGGATACCCTTCCCTACGTAAGTATCCTGCTACTTCTTCTGCAACAACAACTGAACGATGTTTTCCGCCTGTACAACCAAACGCTATATTTACATAGCTTTTTCCTTCCTCAAAATATTTTGGCATTAGGAAATTAAGTAAATCATAAAGTTTATTAAGGAATGCTTGGGTTACTTCGCTTGAAAGAATGAAAGATTGTACTTTTTTATCTAAACCACTTAAGTTTCTAAGTTCTTCAGAGTAATAAGGATTAGGTAAAAACCTTAGGTCAAAGACAAGATCTGCTTCTAGCGGAATTCCATACTTGAATCCAAAAGAATATATAGATATTAGTAATACAAATGGTCCTAGTTTTTCTTTAACCACTATTCCCTTAATTGTATTTTTAAGAGCCGCAGGAGGCATATTTGAGGTATCAATAATTAAGTCAGCTACATCTCTTAGTGGTTTCAGTATGGTTTTTTCTTCTTCTATCGCTTCTCTTAAGCTTATTAGCCCATTTTGCAAAGGGTGAGGCCTTCGAGTTTCCTCAAACCGTCTTATAATGACTTCGTCACTAGCCTCAAGAAATATTACTTTGAAAGCTATGCCTCTTTCTCTGAGAAAAGATAAGCTTGCTTTTAAATCAGGAAGTAAATCCCTTCCCCTTATATCTATAACTAAGGCTATTTTCTCAAGACCACGGGAGAGAAGTGAAAGTTCCACAAGCTTTGGTATTAAAAGGGGTGGAAGATTATCTATACAGAAATAACCTATATCTTCCAGACTCCTTAATGCTAATGATTTTCCAGCTCCTGAAAAACCAGTTATTACAATAAGTTGCATTTCTCACCTCAAGAAAAACCTTAATGCCTCAACAACACCGTCTCCAAGAGGAGCTTTTGTGATATAGTGAGCATATTTTTTTAGGTTGGGGTCCGCATTTGAAACAGCTATAGCCAATCCAACTCTCTTAAAGACTTCGATATCGTTTTCACTATCGCCAAAAGCCATAACTTCACTTAAATCATACTCAAGTCTTTCAAGAAGTTTTTCCAAAGCTACTCCTTTATTGGCTTTGGGGTTAACTACTTCTATATAGGTTGGGAAAGATCTTGCTACATAAGCTTTTCCATTCAAATAATTTTTAAAGAATGCTAGATATCTATCTACTAATTTTGAAGTTTCAGCAAGCAGCAATATCTTAAGAATTAGTTTTTCTTTGAAAATCTCACTTAAGTTTTTTGCTACCATAACTTCTTCTTTTACATAGTTCATATAAAACTTTAAAACTTCAGACATTCTAAGAGCTAGCATTCTGTGAGGGGTAAAAAAATGTGGAGAAAATCCAGGGATAAGATGTAATAACCTTAGCACTTCTAATATAGCTTTCTTATCAAGAGGTATTGTAAAAATTATATCTCCGTTCAGGCTTTCTATTAGTGCTCCGTTGCAAGATATAATAGGAAGGTCGCTCCCGATCTTTTTTGCAAAATCTCGAGCAGCCATTGTCAGTCTTCCTGTAGCAACAACAATTCTTATACCAAGATTTCTTACTCTCCTAAATTCCTCTACAACATGTGGTTCTATGTCACCTTCTCTAGAAAGAAGGGTACCATCTAAGTCCACAACTATAAGTTTTATTTTATTTTTCCACATTCCTTATCCCTTCCTTTTAATACTCTAATGCCATGTAAAAGAAGAGGCATTATAATATCTAAACTTTCAGCAACTCCTTTCGGACTGCCAGGTAAATTAATGATTAGGGTTTCTCCAACTATACCGGCAATAGCTCTGGACAACGCTGCAAAAGGTGTAGATTTATAACCTTCTATCCTCATAATCTCTGGTATACCCGGAACTTCTCTCTCTATCACTCTACGTGTAGCTTCAGGCGTTACATCTCTCTTGCTCCATCCGGTTCCCCCACTTGTTAAAATTAGGTCACATTTAGCTTCCACAAACTCCTTTATTTTTTCAGTTATAGTCTCGAGCTCATCTGGAACTATAGCATAGTGAGTAACTTCTCCTCCAATTTCTAGTATTTTCTCTTCTAAAATTTTTCCACTTACATCTTTTCTTTCCCCTCTTGAACCCTTGTCAC
The DNA here is from genome assembly GCA_025060595.1 of Synergistota bacterium. Taxonomy (NCBI): domain Bacteria; kingdom Thermotogati; phylum Synergistota; species Synergistota bacterium. The sequence goes on from JANXBX010000009.1 coordinate 7,342, forward strand.
TCGCAACAATAACTCCCACATTAAGGCGCTCTAATATAAACACTTCATCTCCTATTTTTACCCTTCCCTCTTTCAGAACCTCAGCCCATAAGCCATACTTTTTAACAATACCGTAGCGTCCTCGGGTATTAATAATACTTTCACTACCAATAGATCTAATTTTAACCACAAGCTCACCGATTTTGAGAAAGTCACCTACGTTGGGAAACAAATCTCCTTTGATTGTTATATCTTCAACGAAACCCTTGAGGTCAGCAGGATGCAAGTTTTCTTCTTTTAGATAATTTATAGAAAAAATAACTATTTTTTCTCCTTTGAAAAATCCAAGCTCGAAAGTTGGTAGCTTTTTCCCAGAAACAGAACTTACATTGAGAGATAAAACTTTACCTTTCTCTAAAGAAGTCACCGCTTTTTCCTCCTCTTTTGCTTACAAGATGTACATCCTTTATAACTATTCCCTTATCTAAACTTTTACACATATCATAAATGGTTAAAGCAGCTAAAGTCACAGCTGTTAAAGCCTCCATTTCAACACCAGTTCTTTCCCTAGCTTTTACCTTTGCTATTATTTCTATAGAAAATTCTTCTGGAAGAAGCTCAAAATCAATGGAAATATGATCCAAAATTATAGGGTGACATAAAGGTATAAGTTCGTGCGCTTTTTTGGCTCCTATTATTCCAGCTATGCGGGCAGCTTCTCTGGGATCTCCTTTAGGTAAATTTCCTTCTAATAAAGAGGTATAGACCTTTTCTCCCAAAACAATTTTTCCACAAGCTACAGCTTCTCTTTCTGTAAGATCTTTATCAGAAACATCTATCATTTTGGCCAAAAGCATCACCCTCCTATTTTTGACATTGGACCTAATTTTCTGTCTTTCAAATCAAACCATCCTCTTGGTTTAAGTTCGATCGCCCTTTTTATTAGTAAAAGAATGTTTTCCTCATCAGATCCCTCTCTTATTGCTTTTTTAAGATCGACTTCAGGTCCTCCAAACAAACATGTTTTAATTCTTCCATCGGCTGTTAATCTTATTCTATTACAGCTTCCACAAAAATGATGGCTGATAGAACCGATAAAACCTATTACTCCTCCCCAAGGTAATTTAAAATACTTAGCTGGTCCAGACCCACTCTCAAAATCAAATTTCTCAAGGGAATATTTTTTTTCTATAATTTCTTTTATCTCATCTATGGAGATAAAGTTCTCTTTCTTCCAAATAGAACTGCTTACTGGCATAAACTCAATAAATCTAACCACAAGATTAGTATGTTTTGTTATGTTTACAAATTCCATAATTTCATCATCATTAAAGCCTCTTATAGTTACCACGTTAAGTTTCACTTTAAAGCTGTTTTCAAGAAAGATCTCTATACCACTCCAAACATCTCTTATGTCTCCAAAGCGCGTAATATACTGATACTTACTAGGGTCAAGAGTGTCCAAACTAACGTTCAAAGAATCTAAGTTTACATTTAAAAGGTCTTTACAGAAGTTTTTAAGGAGAATACCGTTGGTAGTTAAAGAGACTCTAACTGATGGAAACGTTTCTTTCACTTTTTTAAGGAAAGGTACAAAATCTTCTCTTACTAAAGGTTCTCCTCCTGTGAATCTCACCCTTCTAAGGCCAAGCAGGACGAAACAATTAATAATTTTTAATAACTCCTCATATCTTAATATTTCTGAATTAGGAATTAATTCAACCCCACTAGAAGGCATACAGTATCTACATCTTAGATTACACCTGTCTGTTACAGAAATTCTAAGGTAACTTATAGTTCTACCAAAGCTGTCGACCAAATCTATCTTGCCCATCTATATCCTCCTAAAGATAAGACCCTATTTTTAAAAGATGGGCTGTCTAAGATATCAAGAAGGATCCTAACTTGCGGCAGAACTAAGTGCTCTTTAAGCGTTATTAAATCGTATTCCTCCTCGAATAAAGGTATGAAATCTAACCCCAGAATTTTGGCTGCGGAGTATATTCCTATTCCCACATCGGCATTTCCCGAAGCTACTCTAATAGCTACGCCAAGGTGGGTAAATTCTTCATCATCATATCCTTTTATAGATGATGAGGATATGCCTTCTTTCTTAAGTAAATAATCAAATAGAATTCTTGTGCCTGAACCTCTCTGTCTATTAACAAAAACTATATCCTCTCTCGTAAGATCTAATAGACTTTTTATTCTTTTAGGATTACCAGGTTTAACCATTAATCCCTGTTCTCGGTAGAGAAATTTAATTATTTCCACAGCTTCTCCAGTTAAATGCTTTTCTATATAAGGAATATTATACTTTTCGGCTTTATCATCAAAAAGGTGAATTCCAGAAATATGAGCCTCTCTGTTTTTAAGAGCAAACAATCCTCCTAAACTACCTATATGCACAGAAACAAAGCGAAAGCCTGGATAGAGCTTGCTAATTTCGTCAGAGATTATATCAAGACTAAGGTCATGACTACCTATAAAAAGAATGGTTCCTTCTAATTCTTCCCTTTTTCTTAGAAGATTAACCTCAATCTTAGAGCCTCTTTCCAATTCAATGACATTTCTTGGGATTAAAGCATAACCATCCGCTTTTCCTAGAGATGAAATATTACCAGCTCCTCTAGGCAAAGTAACAGCTACCCATCTACCTGAAACTTTACCTAACCTTACTCTTATAACTTCCTCTATTCCTTCTGTGGAAACCAATCCTTTAGAAAGATAGGCTTCTATTTTATCTGGACGAAAAGGAGGTACCCCTAAATAAGCCGAGATTAAAGGGTTAACAAAGAAGTTTAACCCCACCCACGCAGAAACAGGATACCCTGGTAGACCAACAACTGGTTTTTCTTTCACCTTTCCAAGAATGAGGGGTTTGCCAGGTTTACAAGCGATTCCCTCAACTACGATCTCTCCCAAAGCAGCTATAACTTCAGCTGTAAAATCCTTCTCTCCCTTAGATGAACCAGCTCCTATTATAACTATATCGTAGCTATCTATCTCCCTCCGTAAAGAGTTAAGGATTTCTTCATAATCATCATGCAATATATCTTTAACTACTACATCTCCTCCCCATTCTTTAATAAGAGCTTCTAACATTAAGGAGTTACTTTCATAAGCTAGTCTATTTTTAAGTTCTTCTCCTATTGGAGCAAGTTCATTTCCTACAGGAATGAAACAAACTTTAGGTTTTTTCCAAACCCAAAGTTCATTTATACCAGAAGCAGCAATCAATTGAAGTTCTTGAAAACCTATACGTCTACAGGACTCTAAGAGTAGCTCCCCCTGAGAAAAGCTTTCACCAGGAAATCTTATATTTTCACCTGTTCTAAGACTTCTTAAAATCTTCAAGCTGGTGCCTTCAAAAAGTGCTTCTTCTTTGGGAAGAACTGCATCGTATTCCTGAGTTATTGGAAAACCTGTATTTACGGGAATATAATCATCTATAATTACAGGGTTGTTTTCAGTAGCTTTTACCGTTTGACAGGACCTTAGAGCAAACCCATCCATTCCAGAAAGCTTAAGAGGGGGAGAGGATATAGTTGCAAATACAGCTCTTGAGGTTACACGACCTAGCGCTTCTTTTAGTGATATTTTTTCTTCACCTATAGGAGATGGATTTAAACTTGATAACCAGCACTTTAAAGCTTCTTCTCTTGGTAAAACTCTTTTCAGATATTCCAAACTTCTACCACCTCTCCTTTATTATATCCCTCGACATGCTCAGGTATTCTTATTAGAAAACCTCCTTTTGCTATTCTACCTATTGCCCCAGATTTCCCTAAAACTGGTACAACTCCATTACTACTTAAGGAAGCTATTACAAATTCCTCAACACCAAGTTTAGAAGGGAGATTTGTAAGAAGTGGCAAAAATAAAGGCTTATCCTCTTCTATTCCTAACATTCTTTCAATTATCGGAATTAAGAAAACTCTTGCTGCAACTATGCTGGAAACAGGATGACCAGGTAAACCAAAAACAGGTTTGTTTCTTATCCATCCTGCGATTGTGGGTTTTCCTGGCGATATATTTATACCTTCTATTACTAAATTTCCGTTAAACTTCTTAAATAACTCTTTGGTGTAATCTCTAGCTCCTATAGAACTACCACCTGAAAATACAACTACATCACTTTTTTCTAATGTTTCCTCAAGTGCTTGAAGAAGCATATTTAAATCATCAGGAACCACACCATATATCCATGGATCAGCGCCCCAGCTTCTAAGAAGAGCATATAAAGTAAATGAGTTTATATCATAGATTTTTCCCAGAGAAGGTTTAGCTCCAGGAGAAACAATTTCGTCTCCTGTAGAAACAATGCCCACTTTAAGCTCAAGGATTTCAACTTTATTAAAACCATAAGCAGCTAATAAACCCACTTTGCCAATGCTTATTCTTTCACCAAAATCTAATATAGTGGTTCCCCCTAACCAGTCCTCACCCTTTCTAAAGATATTTTCCCCAGGTGCTACCGATTTATAAACTTGGACTGTTCCTTGAGACTCCTCTACGAATTCATTCATTACTACTGCATCAGCACCTTCAGGAAGATAAGAACCAGTAAAGACTCTCACTGCTTCTCCCGGAGAAATAAAAATGTTAGGAACTTCTCCGACCTTAATCTCTCCTATAAGAGTTAGGTAAGCAGGCATTGACTCGGAAACACCTTTCAAGTCTAAATGATTTACAGCATATCCATCACGAGTGGAACGAGACAACTCTGGAAGATCAAAAGGAGCCGTGATTCGAAGAGCAGACCTCCTGCCTATTGTATCAACTAAAGATACACTCTTAGATCTAAAACCTATACTTCCTTCCTTACTTAAGAGATCTATCGCTTCCTCACGAGATATGACCCTGCGCATGAAGTTCCTCCTCTAATGCTATTAAAACATCAACTATGTTGTCGTGAAACAGAATGGTCGCATATTCATCAAGATAAGTGGGCTCTTTATTAACTATAACAAGTTGGCTGCCATGAAGTAATGCTTGACGTGGAAAATCTGCAGCCGGCATAACTACCAGCGAAGATCCAAGAACTATCCAGGGATAACCACCATAGGTAAGTTTTGTAGCTTCTAAAATAGCTTTTTCCGGAAGAATTTCACCAAATAAAACTACATCTACTTTGTAAACACCACCACAGTTACAGTAGGGGACCTCACTTTCTTCTAGCAAAGCTAAAAGTTCTGTTGAGGAAATTCCATGTCCACATTTCATACAATGTGCTTCTTTTATGTTACCATGAAGCTCTATTACTTTTAGAGAACCTCCCTTTTGATGAAGTCCATCAATATTCTGGGTTATAACTGCTTGAATAAATCCAAATTTTTCAAGTTTGCCTAATATTCTGTGTCCTTCATTTGGTTGAGCTTTTAGGAGAGTAGAAAGTCTTTCTTTGTAAAATTTATAGAAAACTTTTGGATTTTCTCTTAAAGCATCTATAGAGGCTACCTTAAAGGGATCAACTTTACTCCAAAGACCATTAGGACTTCTGAAGTCAGGAATACCTGAGGCTGTTGACATACCGGCTCCTGTAAATATAACAGCAGGCTTTTTTTCAACTAACAATTTAGCTAAGCGCTTTATTTTCTGCCTAAACTCTTGCATATTTTAAGGCCTCACCACATTTACAATTTCTCTCAATAGGAATACGTTCTATCATTTTTAAAACTACTTTTCTAGCTTTATCTATATTTTCTTTAAATATCTTTATAACATCTTCAGCAGTAACAGGGCCAGCCTCTCCCTCAATGCCTACATCGTAATCAGTTATAAGAGATATGTTTACATAGCACATCTCAAGCTCTCTCGCTAATACAGCCTCGGGATACTGTGTCATATTTATAACTTCCCAACCCATCTGAGAATACCATTTACTCTCAGCTCTGGTTGAAAATCTTGGCCCTTCTATTACAACAACAGTTCCTTTCTCGTGAAGATAAATACCTATTTCTTTTATAACTTCAATAGCTATCCTTCTAAGTTCGGGACAATAGGGATCTGCAAAACTTACATGCGTTACAATAGGTCCATCATAAAAAGTATCTATTCTTCTAAAAGTTCTATTAACAAGTTGATCACAAACAACAAAATCACCAGGCTTAACATGCCTTTGAAGGCTTCCTGCAGCACATGGGGCTATAATTCTCTTTACACCAAGTTTTTTAAATGCATAAAGGTTAGCTCTATAGGGAATCATGTGAGGAGGATAACGGTGATCTTTACCATGCCTTGGGAGAAAAGCAACTTTCTTTCCAGCTACTTCTCCAATCGCAATTTTGTCGCTTGGTGCGCCATAAGGAGTTTCAATTTTTATTTCTTCGTAATCTTTCATTAGTTCGTAAAATCCTGTCCCCCCAAAAACTCCTATTTCTACTTTAGTACTCACATTCAACACCTCCTTATATGTCAAATATAATGGTAGCTTCATAAGAGCCATCATTAGATCTATGTAAGCTTAGATTATAATAGGTAGCTGCTTTTACATAACAAACCACTTCTTCCTTTAGCACTTTAAAGCATTCGATCTTGGCTTTTAAACTCGATCCTTTTAGTTCAACAATTTCCACATTTCTAAAAGCATATTCCCTACTTTCAAAAAGATATATAAGTTCGTTAAGCCACATCACAATAAGCTCTTCTACATCTCCAGCTTCCAGTTCTATTAAAAACTCCTCTTCAAGGGGAAAATTATTTCTTTTAAAGGAAAACATTATATTTAATAGCCCAAAAGCTGCTTCTTTAAACAATCCTTCTAAAGATTCCGATCTAACCTTTATGCCTACGTCTGCTGTGTGTTCAATAAACTCTATCATACAAACCACTCCTTGAGGGATCGTAAACAATCATGATTAGTTAATTCTATGTGAAGAGGTGTTATAGAAATGTATCCATTAGATACAGCCCATATATCACTTTCATACTCAAGTTTTTCTATAACATCCCCACTTATCCAATAACAATGCTTTCCCCAAGGATCATTATACTTTAATACTTTACCAGAATAAATTCGATAACCCTGTTTTGTAAATCTCACACCTCTTGGATTTCGAGGATAATTTATGCTTAAAAAAGTATGCTCCGGAAGTCCTTTTTCTATAATTCGAGGGAGAAACTCTTTGACAAAAAGTGCAGCTTCAATAAAAACATTGGGATCTGTTGAATCAGCAGAAACTGCTATCGACGTTATACCAAGCAAAGCTCCTTCCATTGCAGCACCTACAGTTCCAGAATAAATTATATCTATACCTAAGTTTAAACCTCTGTTTATTCCAGAGATAATAGCATTTATCTTTTTCCCCTTAAGAACCTCACTCACTCCTAGTATAACACAATCAACAGGAGTACCATCACAAGCATAAACTTCTTCACAACCATCTATGGATATTAAATCGCTAACACGCTGGATCCTTAAGGGCCTACGCAAAGTTATAGCGTGAGCTATAGAACTTCTTTCAGAATCAGGAGCAACTATTACAAGTTCATCAAGATCTTTAAGAGATTTTGCTAAAGCAATAAGCCCTTCTGAATATATACCATCGTCATTTGTTAAAAGAATGGCCATATTTTTACCTCCCTACTTTAATAATTAATAAGTTATCTCAAAATCAAAAAACTCTCCCTTAAATTCTTCCCAAGTATAGTCAACTCTTTTAACGCTTGCAAAAGCTGGACCTCTATAAAGGTAAGAAAGAAGTTCCTCTAAAGCCTTTTTTTCTCCCTCTGCAAGAACTTCAACGCTTCCATCAGCATTATTTTTAACCCAACCTTTAAGTCCAAGCCTTTTTGCTTCCCGCTTAACAAAATATCTAAATCCAACTCCCTGAACAATTCCATATACTCTTGCCTTCAAGCGAGCTTTACTCAACTTTATTAAACACCTCTCAGATTAGAAAATATAATATAGAAAAAATAATAGGCAACATGATTTTTCTCATTATTCCAAGACCTATAAGAAGCAAAAGTATAATCATACCATACTTTTCTACCTCCCTGTAATATCTCTCAAGTTTGTATGGTAAGAAGTAACTTATGATTCTTGAACCGTCAAGAGGAGGAAGGGGTATTAAATTAAAGACCATAAGAGACAAATTTATAATAAGCGCATTAAAGAAAAACCTCTCTGTAGCCCAACCTAAATGGAATCCAAACTTAAAGGGAAGAGCAAAAAACAAAGCGAGGATGAAATTTATACCCGGACCAGATAAAGCTACTAAGGCCATGTCTCTTCGTGGCTTTTTAAAATTAGCAGGATTTATCATTACAGGCTTAGCCCATCCAAACCTAAAAAACAGTAACATTATCGTTCCTAAAACATCAAGATGAGCAAGAGGATTTATAGTTAATCTCCCGGTAAATCTTGGAGTAGGATCTCCAAGCTTATCAGCTAGCCATGCATGGGCATATTCATGAAAGCTTAAGGCTATAACAACTGCCGGAAAACTTAATATCAAATCAGAAAAAGACGTTAACACACCTACGCACTCTCCTTCCTTAATCTTTCTAATATATCTTTTTGGGATCTTAGACCTTCCTCAATTTGAAGTTTTAGAATCTCCATTTTTATCCTATCATATGTACTTCCCATATTGGAAGCTATTTCTTTTATTTCCTCTTCGGAAAAAATAGGCTTAGCTTCTATAAATTTTTCCCATAGGGGGACCACATTCTCATCAAAACATAAAGACCAAAATTTAACAACACCTTTTCTTACCTTTTTCATAAGCTTATATTTTTCAGTAAAACTCAGGTACTTCAACGACTTCCAAGATGGGATAAGTGAGAGAGATTCTCTAATATCTTTAGAGAGTTGGAATCTGAGACCCCATTCTTTAGACTTATTTATATCCTGCAAACCAAAGATGGTGTATAATAGAAACTCTTTTTGCTCCTCAGATGAGAGACACTCCCGGGCTATTTTATTTAGGACCTTCCTTTCCAAATCTCCTAGACTGATATCAACGCTTTGCCAAATACCAAACTCATCCATAAGAAATATAATATCTACTGCCTTTTCCTCTTTAAAAACTTCTTCAATCTCTTTCCAAAATCTTACCCACCCTATGGAAAAGAGCGCTCCCTTATTTATGGCTAATGTAATTAATTTTCGAGTTTCTTCATCAAAATCAAAGGAAAATCTTACCTTTAGTCTTATTCCTCGAATTATACGGGTCGGATCCTCTATAAAAGAATAAGGCTTTATAACGCGAATAAAACCCCTTTCTAGATCTTCTAAACCATAAAACGGATCATAAAGTAGTCCAGCCTCTTCGCAAGACAAACCAAAAGCCATAGCATTTATAGTGAAATCTCTCCTATATAAGTCCTCAATCAAAAAAGCTGGCAAAACCTTTGGTAACGAACCAGGTTTTTCATATAACTCTTTTCTACAAAGAGTTATATCAAAAGTGTGATAACCCATTTGAAGCTTCATTGTTAAGAAAGGAGTTTGCTCCTTTATAGAAAATCCCTCTTTTTCTACTTCTTTCATAAAAGAAACAAGGTCTCCTTCTACTAGAAGATCTGGCTCCTTATAAATAAAATTCTTTAATATTAAATCTCTTACAGCACCTCCAACAATATAAAGTTTCATATTCAATTTAGAAGCTATCTCGGCAAGTTTTACTAAATAAGGATAAGAAGGAATTTTTTTTAATCTTTCAAGAAGTTCTTTTCTATAAAGAGCATAACACCTTTTTCTTGTGGGTAGGGAATAAATGTAATCTGATATTTCTCTCACTAAACCATATTTTCTATATATATCTGTATCGCTTTCTCTAAACCAGCCTACTTTCTCTTTTTTCAGAAAAATTCTAAAGTACTTTTTCATATATAAGCTTTCTTCCACTAATGGGCTTATCTTCAATATTATAAGCCTCTTTAACTAATTTAATAGCAGTTTCTAAAGAGGCTGCTGACCGATAAAAAATTTCTGCCAAAGGTTCCTCTTTGCTAACCATATCCCCCTCTTTTTTCAATAATTTTATCCCTACTCCTCTATCTATGTCATCTTCCATTCTTAATCTTCCTCCACCTAAAACAAGAATTGCTAAACCTATTTTTTCAGCATCAAGAGAAGTAATAAAACCCTCTCTGTTTGATTCGACTACAAAACTATAAGGAGCAAAGGGCATGACTTTCGGATTTTCTATTACCTGAGAGTTTCCACCTTGGGCTTCTATCATTTCTAAAAATTTTACAAGAGCCTCTCCCTGTTTTAATTTCTTACACAGAAATTCTCGGCTTAATGGTCTTCCTGCGAGTTCGCTTAGCGCTACTCCCAAAGATAAAACAACTTCCTCGAGATCAGGAGGACCATTCCCTTTTAAAGTAGCTATTGCTTCTTCAACTTCGAGAGAGTTGCCAACCATATAACCAAGAGGTTGATTCATATCAGTTATAATAGCACAGGATTTCTTACCAAATTCCTTCGAAATAGAAACCAAGAGCTCAGCGAGTTCTTTAGCTTTATCAAAGTTTTTTAGGAAAGCTCCTTTTCCCAGTTTTACGTCAAACACCCAGATATCCGTTCCTGAAGCAAGTTTCTTTCCAAGAATACTGGAAACTATAAAGGGGATTGACTCTGCTGTGGCTGTGACGTCTCTCAAAGCATATATTCTCTTATCAGCAGGGGCAAGCTCTTCAGTTTGCCCAGCTATTACTAGACCTATACTTCCTAAAATATTTTTTATTTCCCTTAAGGAAAGATTCGTTTTAAAACCCGGAATAGACTCTATCTTATCAAGAGTACCCCCAGTGAAGCCTAGTCCTCTACCAGATAGCTTAGGGAATAAAAAACCACATGAAGCCATTAGAGGAATTAAGACTAGGCTAACTTTGTCTCCGACTCCACCAGTACTGTGTTTATCAAGCTTAGGTCCATAAAAATCACTTAGATCTAAAAGCTTTCCAGAGTATGCTATAGCTTCAGTTAAGGCTTTGGTTTCCTCCTTAGACATACCTTTAAAGTATACTGCCATACAAAACGCAGAAACTTGATAGTCAGTTACCTTTCCTTCCATATATCCTCTTATAAAATTCTCTATATCTTTTTTGCTAAGTTCAAAACCATCTCTCTTTTTCTTTATTATTTCAGAAAAAATAATCATAGTTCTTCAAGACAAAAAGAAAGGATTTCTTTTAAACGGTTTTTACAAGTTTTCATAGTTTCAAGGACTTTCTCATGAGTAATAGGAGATACACCTTCAGTGCCTATAGCTTTATTTGCTACCCCTACTATACCTAAAACTTTGAGTTTCATTTGTTTTGCTACAATGACCTCTGGAACAACGGACATTCCAACTACATCTGCTCCTAAAAATTTCAAAGCTTTAACTTCTGCTGGAGTTTCATAGGATGGACCACTGAGACCAGCATAAACAGCTTCTTTTAAATTAAACCTGGATTTAAGAAGTTCCCTAATCTCAGAATCATAAGCTTCGGACATATCAACGAATCTTTCTCCGAATCTGGTGTCGTTAATCCCTATTAACGGATTTGTGCCTATAAAATTTACATGATCTTTTATGAGTAATAAGTCTCCCGGATTTAAATCTTCAGATATTCCTCCTACAGAAGCCGTAACTATAAGAATTTTGACTCCCCATAAAGCTAAAACTCTTATAGGGAAGGTGACTTCCTCCATCTTATATCCTTCATAGAAATGCACCCTCCCTTGAAGAACAACGAAAGATTTGTCTTTCTTCTCCCCCCACCATAATTTTCCGTCATGTCCGGGAACTGTTGGGATAGGAAAGTAAGGTATATCTTTATAAAAAATAAACCCTAAAGCTTCTAATTCTTCTGCTAAGCTGCCAAAACCAGATCCTAATAATATTGCTATATGTGGAATTTTATTTTTAAACCTTTTTTTAAGGAAAATACAACTTTCTTCAACTTTTTCAAACAGTGATTTCAATCCCCTCCCCTCCTTTCATCATGCTCTAGGATGGGATTTTTTATAAACCTCCTTTAAATGTTTTATATTTACATGAGTATATATCTGAGTAGTAGTAAGGCTTGCATGTCCGAGTATTTCTTGTAAAGTCCTTAAGTCAACCCCGCCTTCAAGTAGATGAGTAGCAAATGCATGTCTTAAAGAATGCAGAGTATATTTTTCACTCAATCCAGCCTTTAAAAGGTAATTTTTAAAACGGTACCATAATGCTTCTCTTGAAATTTTTGCTCCATAGGAGTTTAAAAACAAAAAACCAAAATCCTTCCTTTCACCAAGAAGTTTTGGTCTAACTTCTTTTAAATATTTTTTAATCCAATCAAGAGCCTTTCTACCTATAGGAATTAATCTTTCCTTATTACCCTTACCTTTGCATTTTAAAAACTTTTCTTCAAAATTAATATCATCAAGTTTTAAATCAACAAGCTCAGAAACTCTTAAACCAGAAGCATAAAGTAGCTCTAGTGCAGCCCTATCCCTAATTCCTAAAGGGCTTTCTATATCTATAACGTTAAAAAGGTGTTCCACTTCTTCCCTGGAAGGGAAAAGCGGAAGGCGTTTCTTTAAAGGTAAAGAGGGTATCCTGGATCCTCCTAGATCAAACTGAGGATCCAGGATACTCAAGAACTCAAAAAAAGCTTTTAAAGAAGATAATTTTCGACCTAGTGTAGAATTTTTAAAACCACAAGCTCGAAGATACTCTATGTAACTCTTTATTTTTTCTTCCCAAGCTTCTATATAGGTTGTTTCAACGTATTCAAGAAAACCAACCACATCCCTTAAGTAAGCGTTCAGTGTCCTTTGAGATACCCCTCTTTCAGTTTTAAGAAACCCTTTAAACTTATCAAGAAGTTCTCTCATTACTACAAAAGAGGATATAGTAAAGAATACCAGCTACGCTTTTCGCATCTCTTAAGTTCCCTGTTTTTATTTTCTCTTTCAGATCTTCAACGGAGTGTATTTCTACTTTAATTCGTTCATCACTATCGAGCTTTTGCTCCTTTTTTTCAAGTCCTGTTGCTAAAAATAAATAGATCTTCTCTGTACAAAAGCCAGGGCTAGAATAAAAGCTTGTGAGTTCTTCTACCTTTTGAGCTCTGTATCCTGTCTCTTCAAGAAGCTCCCTTTTAGCACATTCAATAGGAGTTTCTCCTTTTTCCAGGGTTCCAGCAGGGAGTTCTAATAACTCCTCCCCCACAGCGTATCTGTACTGTTTAACCATAACTATCTTTTTGTCATCTAATACAGGTACCACTACTATGGCTTCATTATGTTCAATTATTTCTCTTGTAGCAGTCCTATCATCATCAAATATTACTTCATCTACTCTAAGATTTAATATCTTTCCCTTATACAAAATTTTTTTGTTAAGCGCTTTTTCCATACTCTAGCCCCTTCCTAAAGGCTTTTTCATTAATTTCAAACATAGATGCTTTTCTATCTCCCAAAACCTCTTTCAAAGCAGACAAAAAGGCGCCTTCACTCGGAAAACCTCTTTTAGAAATATACGCTCCAAGCATTATGAGGTTAGCAACTCTTTGATCTCCTAGTTCAACTGAAAGTTGAGTGGCAGGAATAGCTATAACATCTATATCTTTCCTCCTATCGTCATAATAAACTAAAGAATTATCATAAATTAAAAGCCCTTTTGACAGAAGTTTTGGAAGAAATTTTTCTAAAGAAGGCTGATTAAATACGAAAAGCACATTGGGAAAACTTATGATTGGGGAACCTATCAAGTCATCTGATATGGTTACAGCGCAGTTTGCCGTTCCCCCTCTCATTTCAGGGCCGTAAGAAGGAATCCAAGTAACATATTTTCCCTCCTTCATAGCAGCTAAAGCAAGTAGCCTTCCCGCTAGAAGAATTCCCTGGCCGCCAAACCCCGCTAAGATTATTTTTTCGTTCATTTTTGTCACTCTCCCCTAGGAAGTTTGAACTCTCCTAAAGGATACAAATTTTCCATCATTTCTGCAACCCATTCTTGAGCCTTAGTTGGTGACATCCCCCAATTAGTCGGACACATAGATAGAATCTCAACTAGAGAGAAACCCAGACCTTTCATCTGCGTTTCAAATGCTTTCTTGATGTATTTTTTAACTTGTATTATTTTTTGAGGAGATGAAAGAGAACCTCTAACTATATATGCAGAACCGTCGAGAACAGAAAGAAGTTCACATACTTTTATAGGATGCCCTTCTCTCTCGGGAGCCCTTCCAAAAGGGGAAGTTGTTGTTTTCTGACCTAAAAGAGTTGTAGGAGCCATTTGTCCACCCGTCATGCCATAAATGGCATTGTTCACAAATATGGTTGTAATTTTTTCTCCTCTATTAGCAGCATGAATTATCTCAGACATGCCAATGGAAGCCAGATCTCCATCTCCTTGATAAGTGAAAACTATCAAATCGGGATGAACTCTTTTACAACCTGTAGCCACAGCTGGGGCTCTCCCGTGAGCAGCTTCATACATATCACAATTTATATAGTCGTATATCAGCACAGAACATCCTACAGGAGCAACTCCAACTACCCTCTCTCTTATATTAAGCTCATCTATAACTTCAGCAAGAATACGGTGGATTATACCATGGCCGCATCCTGGACAGTAATGCATTTGCTTATCAAACATACTCTCTGGACGGGAAAATACTAGTTTCACTTTAATTTCCCCCTTTCCCAAATTTCTCCATTATGCAAGAAACTATTTCTTCATAGGTTGGAGCTATACCCCCTGCATGAGACAAAAGATCCACTGGTACCTTTCTTTTAAGCCCGTAATCTACATCATAAACAAATTGTCCCATACTCATTTCAACTACAAGAACGTATTTAAGTTTGTCGGAAAAACTTTCATAAACATTATAGGGAAAGGGGAAGAGAGTAATAGGTCTTATAATTCCAATTTTGATACCTTTCTCTCTCAGTATTTTCACTGCCGTTTTAGATATCCTTGCACTTATTCCATATGCAGAGATGGCTATTTCTGCATCTTCCATCATATAGAGCTCATATCTAACTTCATTTTGGGCTATTTCCTCATATTTCTTTTTAAGTTTAAAATTATGAGCTTCTAACATTTCTCCCTCTAAGTATAAAGTTTTTATAAGGTTTCTTTTTCTACCTTTTGCTCCAGTTATAGCCCAAGGCTTTGGAGGAATATTAGATAGATCCACAGGATCTCTTATTTCTACAGGTTCCATCATCTGTCCTAAAAAACCATCAACGTATATCATAACAGGATTTCTATATTTATCAGCAAGCTCGAAAGCAAGTACTGTTAAATCAAAAGCTTCTTGAAGATCATGAGGTGCTAGAACAATAAGATGATAATCCCCATGTCCTCCACCTTTGGTTGCCTGAAAATAATCCGATTGAGCTGGTAAAATTCCTCCTAGTCCAGGACCTCCCCTAGCTACATTAATAATTACGCAAGGAAGTTCTGCTGCAGCTATATAGGATATTCCTTCTTGCATCAAGCTTATTCCGGGACCTGAGGAAGAAGTTAAAACCCTTGCTCCTGCTCCAGCAGCACCAAATACCATGTTAATCGCTGCAACTTCGCTTTCCGCTTGAAGATAAACCCCGCCTACCTCTGGTAGACGCCAAGACATGTACTCTGGTATTTCATTTTGTGGTGTTATTGGATACCCAAAAAAGAATCTACAACCTGCCCTTACAGCAGCTTCTGCTAAGACTTCATTGCCTTTCATAAGAAGCTTTTCTGCCATAGCAAATTCCCTCCCTTATCTGTAAACCTCTATGGCCACATCAGGACATGAAACAGCACAAAAAGCACATCCTATACATTTACCACTTGCATCTATGAAGATAGCATACCTATAACCTTTACTATTAAGCTTATCTGATATAGCAATTAACTGCCGCGGACAGGCTTTAACGCATAAACCACAACTCTTACATCTCTCCCCATTGATTATAATACTTGCCACCACCTCTCACCCCCGTAAACTTAAAGCGAAAATAATTAACTCTTAAGTTTACCTTGTAATAAAAGCTAGGTTTTTTCTCTAATGGCCACATCTATTTCCATATCCCCAAGGGGGGTTGAAATCGGTATGCTAAGCATAGGAATCTCGAAAGTGATTTCTATATCTCTACCTTTAACTAGTGTAGGAGGAGAAATATTAATCTTCAAACCTTTAGATCCAAGAAGAATAACAGCATTCCCCGTAACCATATTAGCAAATTCACTTATTGCACTTCTAGCTAAATCATTTAACTCTTCAACCGGAAAACCCATCATCATAGCTGAGGCCAGATTTTTAGCCACTTCTTCCTTCATTGTATATACTATTTGTCCTTCTAAATCCCCAATAAGACTTACAAAAACTGCAATCTCATAAGAAGAAAGCATATCAGTTCTTAGACTAAGTTGACCTCTTTTCCCGTCAACTTGTGTCGTTTGTTTTAAAACATTAAAAAAAGCGCTTACAAATGGATTTATGTACTCTGCTTTCATTTCCCCAATATCTCACCCCTTAAAGGATTATATCCACAACAGAACTCGATAGCACTCATTTCTCTTTTCCCCTCTAGTTGAAGTCTTTTAATTAATAAAGAATTTTCTCCTGTGCAAACTAAAATTCCTTCTCTACTCACACTCAAAACTTCACCAGGATAGCATTTATAATGTTCTTTTATAAATTCTACTTCTAAAATCTTAAGAAGTTTTCCCCTAAAGTTTGTTATAGCGCCTGGCTCAGGGCTTAAAGCTCTAACAAGCTTATCAATATACTCCGCAGATAAAGACCAGTTTATAATCCGTTCTTCCTTGCTGAATTTAGGAGCATAAGTAGCTTCCTCCTCGGATTGGGGTGTCCTAGGTGCTTTGCCTAAACCTATTAAAGTTATAGTCTCTTCAACTAAATTAGCTCCCTCTTCTGCAAGTTTCCTAAAGAGCTCACCATAATAAGTTTTCTCACCTATAATAATTCTTTTTTGCAAAATTATATCCCCTGCATCGACTCTTTCGTTAACAAAAAATGTTGTTAAACCAGTTTCTTTCTCTCCTGCTAATAAAGCTCGTCTTATAGGTTCCGGACCTCGGTACTTTGGAAGCAAAGATGGGTGAAGGGCTATAACTCCCAGTGGGTAACTCTCTATGATGTTACGAGGAATTATAAAACCACAGTCTATAATTACCATAAGGTCACCTAGCGGGGAAAAATCTTTAATAGAGGAAAGCTTCCAAACGTTTATACCCTTATGTTCTGCCCAAATCGCAACAGGTGTGGGAGAAAGCTTATATCCTCTCCCCTTAGGTTTATCTATCTGCGTTATTACTCCTATAACATCAAATTTTTCAGAAATTCTCTCAAAAGATGGGATTCCAAATATTCCACTTCCAGCTAAGACTATCCTCACTTTTCCCACAACTTCCTCATTTTAGATTTTATAATAGCTCTCCGAGCGGGTGAAAGATAATCTATAAGAAGTTTTCCGTCTAAATGATCTATTTCATGTAAAATTGCCCTTGCTAAAAGTCCATCTCCTTCTACTATATAATCTTTCCCCTCAGTATTAAAAGCTTTAATCCTAACCCATTTAGGCCTTTTAATAACTTCATAGATATTAGGAAAACTCAAACATCCTTCCTTTTCGTCAACCAATTCAGTACTGGTCTCTAATATCGTTGGATTTACCATAACAAGTGGTTCATTTTCTTTTAATACCACAGCTACTCTTTTGGAAATTCCTATTTGAGGAGCAGCTAAACCTAAACCATCATTTTCAAACATAATTTTCACCATTTCTTCAACAAGTGAAATTAAAGCAGCATCGTAGATATTTACTTCTTCACTTCTTTTTCGAAGTATGGGATCACCATATATCCTTATTTTACTTCTATCCATATCCGCTTCTCTTATTTATTTTTTAAAAAGCTTCTTCCAATTCATAATATCTCCCATAGTAACACTGGGTTCCTCACCAAGGATTTCTTTCATACTTTCCTTAAGCTTTTCTTCTTGTTCTCTCTTTTCTTCTTCTTTTTTCCTTCTTTCTTCTCTTTCCCTTTCAAGAATAAGCTCCTTAACACTTAACCTTATTCTTCTTTCTTCCGGTTTAACCTCAAGAACCTTAACCTCTAACTCTTCTCCCTCTTTAACACACTCACTCGGATGTCTAATTCTGCCTTTGGTAAGATGAGAAACATGTATTAATCCTTCAACACCAGGTCTAAGTTCAACAAAAGCACCGAAGTCCGCAAGCTTTGTAACTTTAACTTTAAGAATATCCCCAACCTTAAACACATCAGCAATACCTTCCCAAGGATCTAAAAGCTGTTTCCTTCCTAATCTCATTTTCTTCTCAGCTGCATTAATATTCAGGATTTTTACTTTAATTTTTTGCCCTTCCCTTACTATCTTTTTGGGATTTTCTACATCAACCCAATCTAAATCTCTTAAAAATATAAGCCCTTCTACACCTGGTTCAAGCTCAACAAAAACTCCAAAATTAGTAATTCTTGTAACTTTACCTTCACAAATATCTCCTACTTTATATTTTTCCTCTATACTATCCCAAGGGTTAGGCTGAAGTTGCTTTAAACTTAAAGACACTTTTTCTTCATCTGGTTTAACTTCTATAACCTTAGCTTTGATTTTTTGTCCCTTTCTTACTACATCTCTTGGTTGAACATCCCTGCTCCAAGAAAGCTCACTTAAATGTATCAAACCTTCGACTGGTCCAAGATCAACAAAAACGCCGAAATTAGTTATTCCGCTAACCTTACCTTCAACAATGTCACCTTCTTTAAGAGTTGAAAGCAACTTTTCTTTCTCCTTTTGAAATTCTTCCTCGAGAACTGCTCTTCTTGAAAGTATAATTCTCCTTTTTTTCTTATCAGCTTCAACAATTTTCACTTCTATGTCTTTACCTTTAAACTTCCAGGGAGAAACAGGTTTTTCAGGAAGAGAAAGATGTGACTGAGGGATGAATCCTTCTAATCCAAAAACATCTACCATTAACCCCCCTTTAACCTTTTTAATTCCCTTCACCTTTAACACTTTGTCCTCGCTCTGAAAACTCCTTATACGATCCCAAGCTTCTTCAAATACAGCACGCCATCTTGAAAGACGTATTAAGCCATCGTCTCCCTTACCAATATCTAAAACATAAACTTTAACTTTATCACCAATTTCTGGCTTTCTATCCTTTTCAACTATAAAGGGAGCCGCCCATTCTCCCTTTGGTATTACCCCCTCTGTTTTAGTTCCTATATCTACTATTATCTCCTCAGGCTTAACCTGAACAATTCTCCCCTCTAAGATATCTCCTTTTTGAGGTTGACAAATTTCAACAGGATAAGTCGCATTTCCCTGGGCTTGAACTACGTTCATTCCAAACTTCACCCCCATATTTTCTTAAAATCGCCAAAACTGCTTTTATTTGCCAATCTGGGGTTGAAGCCCCGCTGGCCAATCCAATATTCTCTAACCCTTTAAACCACCCCCCAGAAATCTCCTTCGGAGATTCTATATGATAAACATTCTTTAAGTAACCTTGACACAATCCCACAAGTCTTTTCGTATTAGCACTGTTTTTACCTCCAACAACTAAGATCGCATCGCTTCTTAAAACTAAATCTTTCACAGCTTTTTCTCTTCTAATAGTAGCATCACATATTGTGTTAACCAATTTTAATTCTTTTACTCTTTGAGAGAGGTCTATAGCCAATTTTATAAAGACACTTAACTCTTGAGTAGTCTGAGAAACCAAACCTATTTTATCAGATATAGAAATAAAATCCAAGTCCCTTTCCTTTTCAATTACAAAAACTCTTTCCTTAATATAACTTATAACTCCCTGAACTTCAGGATGATTCAAGTCACCATAAAGTAAAATACTATAGCCCTTATCAACTAGCGATTGGACAACCTTTCTAATTCTTTTAACAAAAGGACATGTAGCATCTACTAACTTGCTATCTTTTTTTAAAAGAACTTCTATCTCTTCTTGTCTCAAGCCATGAGATCTTATAACAACATAAGATCCTATAGGTATATCCTCCACACTTTCTACGCTTATTAAACCCTTCGTTTTTAATCGATTCATTTCTAAGGGGTTATGAATCAGGTTTCCAATCACATATACCCTATTAACTTCAGTAAGAAGTTTTTCCACTATATTGACAGCTCTTTTAACTCCAAAACAAAAACCTATTTCAGAGGATAATAAAACTTTCATAACAGAGACACCTATATTATATTTTAATTTAAACAAAATTGGCTATTATTATTAAAGGCTGGTATTTAGCCATCTTTCCACCCTTTCCAATATTTCCTTGAGGTTGTCAGGATGAAACCACTCTACGTCCTTCCATTTACCAAACCATGTCATCTGTCTTTTCGCATAGTGTCTTGTATCTTTTTTTATAGCATTTATTGCTTCCTTTAATGAATACTTTCCCCTGAAATAATCACATATTTCTCTATATCCATGTCCTTTCATTGCTGGAAGATCAGGAGAGTACCCTGCCTCAAGCAAACTTTTAACTTCTTCTACAAGTCCTTGAGAAATCATCTTTTCTACTCTTTTATCTATACGATCATAAAGTTCGCTTCTCTCTCTATTCAAACCTATCCAAAGTATTTTATAATCATTTTTGTCCTTTCTCTTGCAAGAATGCCAATAACTTA
This sequence comes from Synergistota bacterium, assembly GCA_025060595.1. NCBI lineage: Bacteria > Thermotogati > Synergistota > Synergistota bacterium. Next base: position 27,943 of record JANXBX010000009.1, read on the forward strand.
AAGGTTTACCTGTAATATAGTAAACTTCCAAAGCCCGCACCATTCTGTGAAGGTCGTTAGAGTGAATTCTTTTAGCACTTATAGGATCAACCTTTGATAACTCTTCATAAAGTCTATCTTTCCCGAGTTGAGTAAGACTCTTACGTAAATTTTCATCAGCCTTAGGCAAGTAAGATATGGGGTTTCTAAGAAAAAGCCAGTAGTAAAGAGCGCTTCCTCCAACCATAAGAGGAATCTTTCCGCGTTCAAGAATACCATTAATTATTTTACTAGCATCAATACAGAAGTCTCCTGCTGTGTAAACCTCATTTGGGAAAACTATATCTATAAGGTAGTGAGGGATTTTATTCCTTATCTCCAAGGGAGGCTTAGCTGTACCAATATCCATAAGTTTGTATATCTGCTTAGAATCTACTGAAACTATTTCACAATTAAACCTTTTAGCGATTTCGATCGAGGTTTCTGTTTTCCCCACAGCTGTAGGTCCGAGTAAAACTATTACTATTTTCTTAACCATTTTTCTATTTCTTCATAAGTCAAAAGATATTTTATCGGCCTACCATGCGGGCAGAGATCAAAGTTTCCACACTGAGCAAGCTCATCCAATAGAAGTTGCAATTCTTCTAAAGTTTTAATATCACCAAGTTTAGGAGCCGCATGACAAGCAAGATCAGCCCATGCTTTTATTAGATCTATACTTCCCTCATTAAGTAGCGACTTTATCGCCTCTCCCCAATTTATTTTCAAATCTGACAAGGGGGAAGGCACACCTCGCAATAAAAAAGCATTTTTACCAAATTCTTCTATTTCAAAGCCCAGTTCTTTAAATAAAGCAATTCTATCACGTAAAGTAGAGGAGGTATAAGAATCGAACTGTAAAACAAAAGGAACAAGAAGTTGAACCGTAACTTTAGAACTTTTAAGTCTTTCAAAAATGAGCCTTTCTAATAAGGCATGAGGATCTATTATTGCTATCCCTATAGGCGTTTCAGCTATAAAATACCCCCTTTCAGTACGAGCGATGACTTTTATTGAACTTGAGAACTCTTTTTCCTTACATTCATATTCAAATAAGCTCTCTCTCAAGGTCATAGAATTTTCTGTTTTTTCTTCTACATAAAGAGGGGTTCTAGGAATAGAGGCTCTAAAATCCATTGCAGAAAGCTTTTTTATGGAAAAGGCTTTTCTAATGGCATTGTACACAAACGTATAAACCTCACTTGCTTCTAAAAACCTTATTTCAAGTTTGGTGGGATGAACGTTTGGGTCAATAAGAAAGGGTTTTGCACCAAGTTTAATAAATCCCATAACCGGAAATTTCCCTGGAGGAAAGGATAGAGAATCTGTAATAGCCCTCCTAATTAAATCGTTTTTAACAGGTCTGTTATTTATAAAAATAAACAACTCTCCGCTGCTCTTGCCAGAAAATGATAAAAAACCTTCAAGTTCGTATTTGTTATTGCTGAATTTTAATTCTTTCATCTCTTTTAAAAATTCAATTCCAAATATATTTTTTATATTATCCTCTAAGGTGTTACCACTGCTTAAAAACAAGTCTTCATTCTTATATAAATAAAACTTAACATTAGAAAAAGCTAGAATATAAGATAATACTATTTTAAGTATTTTATTCCATTCTATCGATGAGCTTCTTAAAAGTTTTCTTCTTAAAGGTAAGTTATAAAACAGAGAACGAACTATTACAGTTGTCCCTTCGCCAAAAAACCCTAACTCTTTGTGAACTTTTTTACCCCCATTTATAATTATCCTTGTTCCTAAGTTTTCACCTTTAGCATGAGTTATAAGTTCTACTATTGCAACTTCGGCGATGCTCGGTAAAGCTTCTCCTCGAAAGCCTAATGTATTAAGATTATATAGATCATCCAAGGAAGAAATTTTACTTGTAGCGTATCTCTCAAAAGCAAGCTCCACATCATCCATTGGTATTCCAATTCCATCGTCAGATACTTTTATTAATTCTCTTCCTCCATCCTCAATATAAATTCTTATTTCCTTAGAAAAAGCGTCTAAAGAGTTTTCAATAAGCTCTTTAACTACAGAAGCAGGTCTTTCAACAACCTCTCCTGCTGCTATTTTCGAAACGATTTCTTGAGGAAGTCTTTTTATTTTTCCCAAAAAACCGCCTCCTTAACTAACAAATAAACTCAGCTGTTTAGGAGGATAAAAAGTCTCTTCTTTCTTTTCTAGCTTTCTTAAAATTTCGTTAGCCCTTCTTACGACCTCTGAAGGAAGACCTGCTATTTTTGCAACTTCTATACCGTAGCTTTTGTTCATCTTGCCACTTCTAACTTTATATAAGAAGGTAAGCCCTTCACCCTTGTCATCAACTGCCATATGGTAATTCTTAAGAGCAGGTAAGTACCTCTCGAGTTCTGTTAGTTCATGATAATGAGTTGCAAAAAGAACCTTTGCTCCTACAAAGTTATATAAATACTCTATAACAGCCCAAGCAATACTCAATCCATCATAAGTACTCGTTCCTCTCCCTACCTCATCCAAAATAACCAGGCTTTTAGGGGTAGCATTTCTAAGAATATTTGCAGTTTCTGACATTTCTATCATAAAAGTACTTTCTCCTCTAGAAATATCATCCATAGCACCTATGCGAGTAAATATCCTATCTACCAAGCCTATTTTAGCTAGTTTAGCCGGGACAAAGCTTCCCATTTGAGCCATTATAACTATATGAGCTACTTGTCTCAAATAAGTTGATTTTCCAGCCATATTAGGCCCAGTTAAAATTATAATTCTACATTTGGACTGATCCAAATAAACATCGTTCGGGATAAACCTTTCTCTACCTACAAAGCACTCTACAACAGGATGTCTACCATCTTTTATAGTAATTACATTAGAGTCTATAATTTCCGGTTTAACATAACCATTTTTAAGAGCTACAAAGGCCAAGGATGAAAGAACATCTATTTCTGCAATAGCATCAGAAAGTTTTTTTAAAGAATCAGCTCTTCTCAAAATCTTCTCCCTTAACTCTTCTTTTATCTTTGAAGTTATCTCCATTATTCTTTCTTCTGCCGTTAATATTCTCTCCTCATATTCCTTTAATTCTCTGGTTATAAATCTTTCCGCCTGAACTAGAGTTTGCTTTCTTTCATAGTCAGAAGGAACCATGTTTACGTTTGCTTTAGTAACTTCTATGTAATAGCCAAAAACCTTGTTATAACCAACTTTTAGAGATTTTATACCCGTTCTTTTTCTCTCTCTCTCCTCAAATGAAACTATCCATTGTCTTCCTTCCATTAAGAGATTTTTAAGCTCATCGAGTTCTTCGTCATAACCTATCCTGATAAAATCTTCATCATTTATAGAATGAGGAGGAAGATCAACTAAAACTTCGTCCAAAATTTCAAACACATCCAGGCTCTCAAAGATTGGTTCTAGTAGTTTTTCAAAAAGAGGAATGTTTTCTAGCAGCTTTAATATCTCAGGAAGCCTACTTAAGGAATCTCTAAGCATAGCTAAATCTTTAGCACTGAAAGTCTTTAAACCTAACCTTCCTAAGATTCTATCTATATCGTATATACCGCTTAAGTTTTCCCTGATCTTACGAAGAGAATTAAAATCATTATAAAAATATTCCACTCTATTAAGGCGCTCTTTTATTTTCTCTTTAGATCTAAGAGGCCTTAAAATCCACAATTTGAGCATCCTTCGACCCATTGGAGTTACCGTTTTATTGAGGACACCAAAAAGAGTAGCTTCCTCATCTCCATGAAGTCCTTGAATAAGTTCAAGGTTCTTCTGTGTTGTATAATCTAATACCACAAAGTCCTTAGGATGCTGAACCTTTATTTGCGTTATATGTTTAAGATCTACAAGTTGAGTCCGTTGAAGATAAGAAAGCAAAGCACCCGCTGCTGCTATACCACTATGTTTATCTTTACAACCAAAAACTTCAAGACTCTTTACTCCAAAGTGCTTTTTTAAAACATTTTCAGCACTTCTCCAATCAAAGTCCGACTTAGGTAAAAAAGTCCTAGGAATATTTCCAGAAACAGCCTCAATATCAAAATTCTCTGGCAAAAGAAGTTCGCTGGGAGATAATCGTTCTATCTCTGAAAGAAAGTCTTTTTCATCAACTTCCATTAGATAAAAGTCTCCATCAATTAGATCAGCGTAACTTAAACCAAATATATTACTACAAGGAAACACAGCAGCTATATAATTAGCCTCTCCCTCCTCACTTTCTATTGTTCCAGGTGTAACTATACGAACTACTTCTCGCTTTACTATTTTTTTATTCTCCGATTCTCCTACCTGCTCACATATAACAACCTTATAGCCTTTTTTGACAAGCTTTCGAAGATAGATACTAGCTGAGTGATAAGGAACCCCAGCAAGCGGAACCTTCTTTTCTCTATCTCTCGAAGTCAAAGTAAGACCAAGCTCTCGAGCTGCTATGTAAGCATCTTCATAAAACATTTCATAAAAATCCCCCATCCTAAAAAAAACAATAGCATCGCGATATTTTTCTTTAATTTCCATATATTGTTTTAAAGCTGGAGTTAGTTCTTCTTTATCAATCATTTATTTCTGGTGCTCCTTAAAAAAGCTTCGAGTACTAAAGATGCTGCAATCTTATCCACAAGATTTTTCTTTTTCCTAAGTTTTATTTTGTGAAACTTCATAGTTTTCTCCGCCTCTGTTGAAGAAAACCACTCCTTCCAAAGATTAACCTTAAATCCAAGATTCTCCAATTCAAGTTTAAATTTCAAAACCTCTTCTTCCGAAGATCCCGAAACTCCATCGGTTCTTGCAGGAAAACCAAGAACAATTTCAAATTCTCCTAGCATTTGCTTTAGGTTAGCAAGTTCACCACCTAAAGCTTCCTTTTTAACGATCTTAAATGGAATAGAAATTTTACCATCTGGATCACTAATAGCTATACCTATTCTTTTACTTCCCCAATCTAAACCTACATACCTCATAAATAGGCCTCAATATTAGCTAAGATTTCTTTTAATTTATTTAAATTCTTGCCACCGGCTTGAGCGTATCCTGGCTTACCACCGCCTCCCCCTCCAATTAAAACTCCTATGTTCCTAACAATTTTAGAGGCATCCCAACCGAGTTCCACTAAATCTGGTGTAACCATAACTATTAAAATAGTCCTATCCTCATTCCCACTACCTAGAACAATTACACAGCTTTTAAATCGAGACTTAATCTCATCTCCAAGAATCCTAAGCTCAGAGACTTCTAAATCGTCAACAAAAGAGGAAAATACATTAACACCCTTTATTAATTTAGGAGAAATATTATCGATATAGAGTCTTCCTAATTCTATTCTCTTTTCTTTCAGAACCTTACTAAGCTCCTCTAATTCTTTTTCAAGAGAAATCACTTTGGATTTTTGCTCTTTTTCAAGAGATTTGATATATTCGAAAGCAGCTTTTCCGCAAACAGCTTCTATCCTACGCAAATTAGCTCCTATACCTGTTTCAGAAATTATTTTAAAAATCCCTATTATACCTGTTCTGTCAAGATGGGTTCCTCCACAAAGCTCAAGACTATAATTCCCTATCTTTAAAACCCTGACCTTTTCTCCATATTTGCCTTCAAAAAGAGCCTTAGCACCCATTCTTTTAGCTTCCTCAAGGTCCAGCCTGAGAACTTCTACCTTAATGTCTTCCCATATCTTTTCATTAACTATTCTTTCCACTTTCTCTAGCTCTTCATCTGTAAGGGGAGAAAAGTGAGAAAAATCGAAACGAAGTTTATCTGGAGCAACTAAAGATCCTGATTGTTTCACATGAGGACCTAAGACATCATGTAAAGCTTGATGAAGAAGATGAGTTGCTGTATGATGTTTCGCAGTTTCCCTTCTTAAGAGAGCATCCACTTCCACATTAATAATATCTCCTTCCCTTATGCTCCCTTTGATCGGAAAGACCTTATGTACTATTAATCCTTCTATAGGAGAATAAGTATCCTCTATTTTCCCCTCAAAGTTTAAAGAGAAAATTCGTCCTTTATCCCCAACTTGTCCACCCTTTTCAGGATAACATGGGGTTCTATCTAATATAATTTCAAAAAACTCTTTCGATTCAATTACTCTTAAGACTTTTGCTTGGGATTCAAGCTTATCATATCCAAGGAAAAAGGTTTCTCCAATTTCATCTTTAAACCCTCTATATACTTCTTCAGCCATCTTTTTCTTAATACTGCGTCTTGCTCTCTCCTTTTGCTCTTCCATAGCCTTCAGGAACCCTTCTTCATCTACATCAAGTTCATATTCACGAGCCATTTCTTTTGTGAGCTCATAAGGGAAGCCGTAAGTGTCATAAAGCTTAAAAACATCTTCACCTGCTAATATACCAGTATTATTAGACTTAGCTTTTGAGACCATCTCTTCAAACAAGCTAAGCCCATAAGATAGCGTGTTTCTAAATCTTTCCTCTTCTAACAAAATAACTTCTGAGACCAAGCGATGGTTTTCAGTTATTTCTGGATAATCCTTACCCATCATTTCTACAACTTTAGAAACAAGTTCGTGAAGAAAAGGTTTTTCAAAGCCAAGTTTCAAACCACTTACAACAGCTCTGCGTAGTATTCTTCTTAACACATAACCTCTTCCTTCATTAGAAGGCATTATTCCATCAGATATCATAAAGGTAAGTGCCCTAATATGATCGGCTATGATTTTCATGGCTCTATCAGTTTCGATACTATCTCCATATTTAATTCCACATAGGCTTTCTGTCCTCTTTATGATAGGAAAAAGAAGATCTGTTTCAAAATCATTTTTAACACCCTGCATTACAGAAGCAAGCCTTTCTAATCCCATACCTGTATCTATATTTTTTTTAGGTAATGGTTCTAAAGTACCATCTTCCCTCCTGTTATACTGCATAAAGACAAGATTCCAGAGCTCAAGATATCTATCACAATTACACCCAACACCGCAAGTATCTTTACCACAACCAAATTCTTCTCCCTGATCTATTATGATTTCAGAACACGGTCCACACGGCCCCACAGGCCCAACTTTCCAAAAGTTATCTTCCTCTCCCATTCTTATTATTCTTTCTTCTGAAAGACCTACATGCCTATGCCAGATGTCGAAGGCTTCTTCGTCATCTTTATAAATAGTAACCCAAAGTCTTTCTTTAGGTAATTCCAAAACCTCTGTGACGAATTTCCATGCCCAATCTATAGCTTCTTTTTTAAAATAATCTCCAAAAGAGAAATTCCCCAACATTTCAAAAAAAGTGTGATGTCTTGCTGTATATCCTACATTCTCTATATCGTTTGTCCTAACACACTTCTGACATGTAACAGCTCTATTAACAGGAGGAGCCTTTTCTCCAAGAAAGTAAGGCTTAAAGGGAACCATCCCAGCTATTGTAAGGAGTATTGTTGGATCATCAGGAATTAAAGAAAAACTAGGATAAACTTTATGCCCCCGTTCTTCAAAAAAACTAAGAAATATCTTTCTTAGTTCTTGCCCACTATACTTCTTATTTCTCAAAAAATTCTCCCTCCCTTAACAACTTCATAAAGTTTTCCTTCAAATGGAGGTTTTATAATTCCTTTTTCAGTTATTATAGCGCTTATGAGATTTGCTGGTGTGATATCAAAAGCAGGATTATAAGCTTTGATCTCAACAGGAGCAATTTTAACGCCATTTATTTCTTTAACTTCCCTTGGATCTCTTTCTTCTATAGGAATATACTTTCCACAACAAACCTTCATATCTATTGTGGAAGTAGGAGCAGCAACGTAAAAAGGAATACCATGAAATTTTGCTAAAACTGCTAAGGAATATGTACCTATTTTATTAGCTACATCCCCATTAGAAGCTATTCTATCAGCTCCAACTATGATTAAGTCTATCTCTTCTCTAGACATAAGGTATCCAGCCATATTGTCAGTTATAAGAGTCACATCTATACCATCCATCATTAGTTCCCAAGTAGTCAGTCTAGCTCCTTGAAGAACTGGTCTTGTTTCGCTAACAAAGACTTTAACCTTTTTCCCTTGACGATAGGCCATTCTTATAACTCCAAGCGCTGTTCCTAATCCCCCTGTAGCAAGAGCACCGGCATTACAATGTGTTAAAATTCTCGCACTGTCTGGTACAAGCGTAGCTCCATGATTTCCCATAATTTCATTAGCTTTTACATCTTCGTCGTGAATGGCTTTTGCTTCTTCAAGAATTTCCTCCCAGGAAGAAGCTTGTAACGCTTTTCTCTTAATTCTTTCAAGAGCCCAGAAAAGATTGACAGCAGTTGGTCGAGTTTCAGAAAGAACTCTCACTATGTTATCCAAATCTTTGAGGGAATGCTTTTTCAACCCTAAAGCAACACCATAAGCTGCAGCTATACCTATTGCAGGAGCTCCTCTTACTACCATCTCTTTTATAGCTTTAGCAACATCTTCATAATCCTCACACTTTATATATTCTATTACATGAGGAAGCAACTTTTGATTAAGTATATATAAGGAATTATTCTCCCACTTTAAAGCAGGTGGAACCAAAGTTTTTACACCTCCTTTAGTGCGTCAACCACATGAAATGTTAAAAGCCTCCTATTACCAGAAAGAAGCCAATCCACATTAATTTCGCAAGAAATTTCCTTTTTAAATTTACCTTGTTCTAAATCTCTTTTTGAGCTATCAACAAGATAAATAGACGGATTAGCCTTTACCCTTAAAATATATTTACCTTCTAAGAAGATAACTTCATCTATTTCCTTTATAGACAATAATTCTTTCCTTAAAGCTTCCTTAGCTTCCTTCGGCAAAGAAGGACTTACATTAACAAGTGCTATGTTTTTACTTAAAGGTCCTATTATTTTAACATTAGCAAAATCAAATTGGATATTCCTATCTCTTAAAAAGCTTAGAAGGAGATCATTGGTTAAGCAAACTGCTACTCCGTGGTAATTTGGAACAACAAGAGGCTTCCATAAGTGTTTCACTTTACACCCTTCTCTTAAAACTCCTTCTCCTATTCTATAATACCTTACACCAAGCTCTTCTGCAAAGCCTTTTATTTCAGATTTGCTTAAGTTCAAAAGCGGTGCGTATATATCCTTAAAGCGTTTAACTCCTATTCTACTCCAGCTATCTGTCAGATTCGCTCCAGTAACTATTATACTGCCAGGAAACCTTTCTCTTATTATAGCGAGCTTTGTCCTAACACACCGATTGCAAGCTTGTCCTCTTTTATGAACACTTTCGAAGATCTCTTTAGCATTTATAAAAAAATGTTTAACTCCTGTATCATCTGCCACCATTTTTGCAGATACTTTTGAAATATCATAAGTATAGATGCCGTAATCTAAAGTAACAGCCTTTATCTTATCTTTAGGAAGAGCTTTTGAAACTAAATGGAGAGCTAATGAACTGTCCATCCCTCCAGAAAGAGCAACAACAACTTCACATCCATTTAAGGTTTCCTTTACCTCATGAATTAACCTCTCTACGCTCAAGCGGCTCTAACAATCCTCCCTTCCTCAAAGCATTGAGTATACAACTCTTAACATTAGGATTTAGTTTTTCAAGCTCTTCGAGAACCTTTTTCATTTTAACTCTATAGTTTAAGTTAGCATAAGGACACCCACTTTCAACTAAGGGGAGTTTCATTTCTTTGTGGTACAAAGCTATTACATCCTCTCTTATATAAGAAAGAGGCCTTATTATAATGAACTTTCCGCATTCAGATCTGACCCACGGTCTACTGGTTTCAAGAGAACCTGCAAAAAATAAGCTTAACATAAAAGCTGTAACAAGGTCATCAAGATGGTGCCCCAAAGCTATCTTATTACAACCTGCTTTTTCAGCAAGTTCATATAGGATCTTCCTGCGCATAGAACTACACAAAGAGCAAGGATCTTTTTCCTTTTTAATTTCAAGAATTTTTGCTATCTCCGTTTCTACATAGAAAAAAGGTATCTCCCTTTCTTTACAAAATTTTTCTATTAGTTCTGGATTAAACCCCTCCCAACCTATGTTCACTGTAAGACAACAAAGTTCAAATTTTATCGGAGCAAATTTAAGAAGTTTCCAAAGAAGATCTAAAAGAACAAAGCTATCTTTTCCGCCAGAAACAGCAACTCCCACTCTTTCACCATCAAGAATCATTTTATAATCATCCATAGCTTGTCCTAACGGTCTCCAAAGATCATACCTATATCTTAGTCTACCTAAGCATTCTTTTTTATATCTGTTCATTCTAAACCCTCTTCACGAACTATTTTAGCCAAAACTCCATTTATAAACTTACCTGATTCTTCGGTTCCATATTTTTTAGCAAGCTCTACAGCTTCATTTATAGCAACAGAAAGTGGAACATCCTCCCTTCGTCTAAGAATTTCATAAATGGCTATCCTCAATATGTTTCTATCAACGGAAGCCATCCTATCTATTTTCCATCCAACAGTATGCTTTTCTATAAGCTGATCTATCTCCGCTTTCAAATCAAGGACTCCTTTAACTATCTCTTCTGTAAAAGTTTTTACCTCTGGAAGCTCCAAATCTAAAGGAAGTCCTTTTAGCGCCTTATCATAGGTTAAATTAGACCTAAAGTCGAACTGAAAGAGTATTTGTAGGGCCAATTCTCTCCCTCTTCTTCTTTTCAATGTTCTTTTTTATACCTCCCCTTCTCTTTCCTCCTCTTTCTTACCAAGGTGAATACCCTGAACAGTAACATTCACTTCCCTAACCTTATAACCTGTCATTTCCTCAATGGTATTTTTGATTTTTTCCTGAACTTCTAAAACTAGATTAGGTATTCTCATACCATATTCAACAGTTAATGATAAATCAACACTCACCTCTCCTTCTTCCACTTCCACTTTAACGCCACGTGGCGCTGGTCTTTTGCCAAACTTCTCAGCAAGCTCTTCTATAAAGCTACCACCCGTAGCCGGTTTTATCCCTCTTACTTCTGCTAATGCCATAGCAACGATAGTAGCTATAACATCCTCATTTATCTTAATCTCTCCTCTGATCTCATGGGGTTTGTTTTCCATTTCCACTTTCTTCACCCTCTCTAAAAATTACCACCTTACCGCAAACAGGACATCTTACTTCTTCTTCGGAGTAAAGCTCCTCTGCAGGAACAAAAAACATCTCTCCACAATTAGAACACTCTAACTCCTCAAATTCCTCCTCTAAAGTTTCTTCTTTTCCTAAAACTTCCCTCTCTAAATTTGCTAAATCATCATCAATAGATTCCACATACTCCTCAAGATCAAGTTGGTTTTTCTCAAGTTCCTCAACTGTGAAAGCCATCTCATCCAAGGCATCTACTATCAATTCTATAACTTCTGCAAAATTTTTCTCATTTACTCCTCCTCCTTTAATAAAACCCTTAATATAAGCTACCTTTTCTTTTAAAGACATAAAACTCCCTCCTTTGATATTGGCGTTAAAATTTCTACTGCTCCTTTTCTAATCACTATAGTATCTTCTATACGGATCCCAAACTCACCTCTCAAGTATACACCAGGTTCTATAGTTATTACCATTCCTTCCTCTAAAACTTCTTCACTATTTAATGAAAGTTTCGGCATTTCATGAATCTCAAGCCCAACCCCATGCCCCAAAGAATGTTTGAAAAACTCCTTCCAGCTTCCAAGTAGTTTCAGAGAAAGCTCATATAATTTCTTAGCCTCCATGCCAACTTTAATACTTCTAAGAACCTCTTCCTGAACTTCTTTAACAAGTTTATAGATTTCCATAAGTTTAGTAGGGACTTTTCCTAACAAAAGCGTCCTTGTTACATCTACATTATAGCCATCGTATGTAACACCGTAGTCGCAAATAATACAATCTCCCACATTTAAGGTTTTTAGTGAAGGACGAGAATGAGGCTTAGCGGCATTTTCATTAGCAGCTATGATAAATGGAAAAGCTCTATCTTCACCACCTATACTTTTAAGGAAAGCTTCTAGTTGAATCTCTATCTCTCTTTCTGAAATACCTGGTTTTAACTTCTCCAATAGCCATTCATATCCTCTTGAAACTATTTCTCCAGCCTTGCGAATTTTTTCTATCTCCTCATCACTTTTAATTTTTCTTAATTCTTCTATTCCGCTTGGAATAGGACAAACCCCGAAACTTGAACTAATTTTTTCAAAGAATTCATAACTAACAAATCTTGACTCGATTGCAACTTTTTTGACAGCCCTTTTCTTAAGCCTATCTATAACGAAATCTAAAAGGGAAAAGCTGTTAGGGACTTCATAAACTTTACAATCTCTTATAGATTCTTTTTCTGCATCTTCTAAACATCTAAAGTCTGTAAAAAGTTCTATAGAATCCTCCATCAATAGTACTAAAGCTGCTTCTCCTCTATAACCAGTTAGATACCTTATATTTACCGGTTTAGATATAATATATGCCTCGCAACCTTTTAAGGCAGCTATATTAAAAGCCTTTTGCCATCTCTTCACCTTGAGAGTCCCCCAATAAGCTGAAATAATGGCATAAATACAGAAATAGCTATAAAACCAACAACTAAACCAATAAAAACTACGAGAACCGGTTCTATCAAAGAGGATATTCCCTTTATATCGTTGTCTATTTCCTCATCATAGAAGTCAGCTACTTTATGGAGCATTTCGTCGAGGTTACCTGTTTCCTCCCCCACTGCCATCATATGAGTTAGCATTGGAGGGAAAATACCAGTTACTAATATAGATTCGGCCAAGCTCTGTCCCTCTTGGACTCTATCTTTAGCTGAAGCCACAGCTTTACTTATAACTTTATTTCCAACAACCTTAGAAACCATTTCAATAGAATCAAGCACTGGAACCGCTGCTGCACTTAAAACAGCTAGGGTTCTTGAAAACCTAACCATTGCAACTTTGTAAGTTAATTTACCAATTATGGGTAACTTAAGTTTAATATTATCAATAAAAAAAGAGGTTTTTTCATGTCTCTTAAGAAGTTTTACCAATATCCACAAAAAAAGCGGAATAAGTAAAAGCTTATAGTAATTGAACTCTAACCAATGAGTAAAAGACATAAGAATTCTAGTAGGAGCAGGAAGTGGAACACCAATGCTTTCGAGTATAGATACAAACCTAGGTACTATAAAAGTTACAAGCATAAAGATTATGATTATAGCTAATGACAGAACAAAAACAGGATATCGCATTGCAGTTTTAATACGCATGGTTAAAGCACTTTCTCTTTCCAAGTGAGAAGCTAATCTTTCTAAAACTTCATCTAGCACACCACCCGCTTCTCCAGCTTTAATTAAATTAACATAAAGTTCATCAAAAAGCTCTTCGTGTTTAGACATCGCTTCAGCAAGAAAGCTGCCTTCTTCCACATCTCTTTTTATGAACCGCAAAGCCATTCTTAGATTTCGATTAGCTGTTTGTTGAGATAATATATCCAACGCTGCTACCACGGTCATGCCAGCTTTTATCATCGTTGAAAGTTGTCTACTTAAGATAGCAATGTCTCTTATAGATACACGCCTTGAAACAAAAGTCTTTCTCTTCGTAACATCAGAAGAAGCCCTCTTTTCTTCTTTTATATATATTGGAAATAAACCTTCTTCCCTTAACTTATAATAAAGAGTTTTTTCATCTTCTGTTTCTCTTCTTCCCTCAACTATTTCTCCTTTAAAACTTTTAGCTCTATAAAAATAAAGAGGCACTTTTAATCACCTTTATATGCTTATTAATTTTTCAAGGATATCTGGATTATGAGCAAATTCCATAGCTATCTCTTTTTCTATTAAACCGCTTTTATAGAGCTTTGCTATAGCTTGATCCATAGTTTGCATTCCAAACTTAGCTCCTGTTTGAATAACAGAATATATCTGAGCAATTTTCCCTTCTCTTATTAGATTTCTTACAGCTGGAGTTGCTATCATAACTTCGGCAGCTACTATCCGACCTCCTCCTTTTTTAGGAAGAAGTTGTTGTGAGATGATTCCTTGAATGACATTAGCAAGTTGCACTCTTACCTGATTCTGCTGATGAGCCGGAAAAACATCTATTATCCTATCTATAGTTTGAGGAGTATCAGGAGTATGAAGAGTAGTCATAACAAGATGACCCGTTTCCGCAGCTGTTATAGCTATGGAAATCGTCTCAAGATCTCTCATTTCGCCAATTAGTATAACATCAGGATCTTGTCTCAAAGCATGTCTAAGAGCAGAAGCAAAACTTTGACTATCTACTCCTACCTCTCTTTGAACTATAAGGCTTTTTTTGTGCTTATGAACATATTCTATAGGGTCTTCTATGGTTATTATTTTACGAGAAGTATTCTCGTTTATATAATCTATCATAGCAGCTAAAGTGGTGTTTTTCCCACTACCAGTAGGACCGGTCACGAGTACTAATCCCCTAAGCTTCATAGCTAAATCTTTAAGTATTAGAGGAAGCTTTAACTCTTCTATGGTTCTTATTCTATTAGGAATCAACCTTATAGATGCGCCTGGTGCTCCTCTATGGTAAAATAAGTTTACACGGTAACGAGCCTTATCCTTTATTTCATAAGCAAAATCAAGTTCTTTGTTTTCTTCAAATAGTTTCCTTTTAAAAGGATCTAATATTTCAGTTATAAGTCTTTCGATTTCCTCTGAGGAAAGCTTATTCCATTCCCTAACCGGCTGAAGTCTACCATGTATTCTATAAACAGGCTCTATACCTAAAGCTAGATGCAGATCAGAAGCATCAAGTTCTATCATCTTCAACATGAGATCTACAAGACTACTCATCAGGACGTCACCCTCAAAACTTCCTCAGGAGTAGTGATACCAGCCTTTACCTTTCTTATACCATCTTCTCTAATAGTTATCATTCCCTCCTTAATAGCCTGAATCCTTATCTTAGAAGCAGGAGCTCTTTCTATAGTCAAACGTTGAGTTTCTTCGCTTACTAACATTATTTCAAATATTCCAGTTCTACCTTTATAACCGGTATTTCCACATTCTTCGCATCCCTTACCTAAATAATAGGATACCAAAGATTCAAACTTCTCAGCTATTATAATATTTTTTTCTCCAACTGCATGAATCTCTTTGCAGCTAGGGCATATTTTTCTAACAAGACGTTGAGCTATAACACCAATTAAGGAAGAAGCAACAAGGTATGGCTCAATTCCCATATCTACAAGTCTTGTAATGCTACTTGGAGCATCATTAGTATGGAGTGTAGAAAGAACAAGATGACCAGTCAATGCAGATCTTATAGCTATCTCTGCTGTTTCTTTATCCCTTATCTCTCCTATCATTATTACATCTGGGTCTTGCCTCAAAACATGCCTAAGTATATTGGAAAAAGTCAATCCTATCTTTTCATTAACTTGAACCTGATTTATACCCTCAAGCTGATACTCTACGGGTTCTTCTACAGTAATGATGTTCTTTTCCACAGTGTTCAGTTCCTTTAGCATAGAATACAATGTAGTAGTCTTACCACTCCCTGTAGGACCAGTTACAAGTATCATTCCATAAGGTTTAGAAAGCAAACTTTTCACCTTTTCAAGCGCATCTTCCCAAAAACCCAGTTTTTCCAAACCAATTAAAACATCATCTCGATTAAGGATTCTCATTACTATCTTTTCACCAAAAATGGTGGGAAGGCTTGAAACCCTTAAATCTATATCTCTTCCATTATTTGATATGAGCACCCTACCGTCTTGAGGTAACCTTTTTTCAGCTATATTCATGCCAGCCATAACTTTTATTCTAGTAGTTATTAAAGGATGAATACCTTTATGAAGGACCATGACTTTCCGCAAAACACCATCAATTCTAAACCTAATAACTATATTATCTTCTTGAGGTTCTATATGAATATCACTTGCTCTTTCAAGCAAAGCTTGGGATATAATTCCATTAACTACCTGAATTATAGGAGCAAGCTCATCTTCAGTAACTGTTATATCTGTAGAGGGTTCTTCTTTAGTTTCTATTTTTTCACGTATCAAAGCATCAACTTTACCCTTCATTCCGTAAAGCTCTTCTATAAGCTGTTTAATCTCACTCCCTGATGCTACAGCTACTTCTATATCATATCCAGTTAAAAGGGATAACTCATCTTTAGCTACTACATTCAAAGGATCAGACATAGCGACAAAGAGTTTATTGTTTTTTATCTCAATAGGGATTAAAACATGTCTTCTTGCAAAGCTTTCAGGAACTAAACTCAAAACTTTAGGGTCTATCTTCTCTTTCCTAATGGAAACAAATGGTATATTAAGTTGCTTAGCAATAACAGAAGCAATTTCCTTTTCAGTTAAAATACCCTGCTTCGCTAAAACAACACCAAGCCTCTCTCCTGTCTTTTTCTGCTCTTCAAGAGCTTTATCTAATTGAGAACGCGTTATAGCTCCTGCTTCTAAAAGCAACTCTCCTAGTCTTTTTCTTTCCTTCAAGGATAAACACCTAATCCTTTAATATTCTCGGGGTTACAATAAGAACAACTTCCTCTCTTGTGCGAGAATGTGTTTCGCTTCTGAAGAACATACCTATAAATGGTATATCCCCAAGCAAGGGAACTTTAAAGAGATTCTTTATATCCTCTTCTGTTATTAAACCTCCAATTATGATAGGCTGTCCATCTTTGACCCTCAGTTTTGTCGTAACTTTCCTATGTCCGATTTCTGGGATTCTTTGACCAGCATATTCTACCCACCTTGTTATTATACTCACATCTATATCTATATCAAGGGTTATTTTATCATCTTCACCAATGTAAGGCGTAATAATAAGCTGTGGTCCATAAGTTATTGTTTCCCACTTTTGAGTTATCGTTCTCTCTCCATTCTGTATCTCCTCCACTCTGCTATAGTATTTATAATCTCTCGTTAAGTTAATTACTGCCTTTAAACCACTTAAAGTGGCCACACTTGGGCTTGCTAAAACCTTCGCCTTACCAGAAGAAATCCAGGCATTTATAGTAGCATCAAAAGCAGCAGACGCTGCCATATCGCTACTGTAGCTTATAGTTATCTGAGAAGAAGGATCCACACTTATGTTATAAAACTTTCCTTTAGAAATATTAGACAGAACAACGCCAAGGCTTTTACCGCTTTCTAGGGAAACTCCCACAAGTTTTGCCTCAACCATTACCTGAGGGACTTCCCTGTCTAATAGCTTAATCGTATCCTCAACCTTTTTAATGTCTGCTTGGGATCCTTGAACTATAAGTGCGTTCATTCTTGAGTCAATTACAATATTTTCTACACCAGTTATAGAAGAAACAGTTTTTGCTATATCTGAAGCTATAGCGTTCGAGAGTAAAAAAACTTTTGTATCTTTTTTATCAAATAATTCTCGAAGTCTCTCTTCTTTTGCAACAATAAGCGTATTACCAAGATTTCTATAACTTAATCCTGAGATTTTAAGCACCCAATCGAAAGCTTGCGCAAAAGGAATATCTTTAAAGCTAACCGTAATTTTTCCTGATACTTCCTGATCAAGAATTATATTTATTTCCACAGCTTTAGCAAGCGCTCTAAAAATATCTCTTATATCTGCATCTCTAAACTCTAAACTTACCTTCCTTGAAGCCCATCCTTCGGTTGAATAAGATTCAGTTTTCCTTTCTTTAGGTACAACTTCTTCTTTAGCTTTCGGGAAAAAGTTAATTACAAGTTCCCTTCCTGAAAAGAAGTTTTCAAGTTTGTAGTTAACTTTCTCAGCTTCAAGACTGACTATTAGCCTAGCTATATGAGGAGTAAATTGCTCTAGGCTAAAACCTGAGACACCAAAAGCATTTAAAGTCTGACTAAAGCTAGCATCTCTAAAGACAAAACCTTGAAAATCTAATATCATTCGATCTTCTCCTCTATCTCCTTTTATCCAGTTAATTCTTGGATTCAAGGGTGCCTCACCCTTAACCACAATTTTCAAACCATTTTCCATTATGCTAGCTTTTACGTCTTCTATACTAAAAATCTTGGCATCTATGGACGTAATTCTTTCTCTGGGTGTGGAAGGATAAAAGTAATATACCAATACTTTTCCATTTTCACTTTCGCTAGCCCGATAAGGAAGCCTTGTTGAAGAAAACTCAACTACTATACGTGCTTCCCTTTTAGTGTATTGTCCACCTCTAACCTCCCAAACATCGCTTCTCCTTAACGGGAGCTTACGTAAGGTAGCCCTATAGTTAAAACTTTCGAAGGATATTACCATTCTCTCTCTATCGCCAGGAAGCCAAATTATATCTGGTTTGGCGGGGTGACTTAAATATATAACAAGCTTTACCCACTCTACTGTTGGGTATACTTCTACCTTTTCTATCCTTTTAGTAGCAGCGATAGCTTCTCTTGAGAAAATAAACAATAAAAATAAAGCCATACCCACACTACTCATAACTTTAAATAGTTTCATATTACTCCTCACCTCGATTCTTCAAACTCAAGAAACTTCAGCTGATTCTTCCAACTTATAACGACTTTACCCTTCTCTATTTTAATTACTTTAACATCACCCCTTTTCTCTCCTTGAGCGAGCACTACTCCTTTTTCGTCTCCTATTTGCAAGACAGCTATTTTTTTCGATCCTACATCTACTATTCCTTCGAGCCTAATAGGAGGAGGAATTTCAACAACTAATCCAGACTGAGGATTAACCTTAACTTCTAACTTATTTGTTGAAAAGTCCGTTACTAAAAGAAAAGGATCTTTAAGCTCCAAACTTTCAGGTTTGATACTCTTTAAATAATCTTCGCTTTTAGGAAACTCACGAAGCGTCTCAATCAAAGCATCTATATCCTTTTCAGCTAAAACAGTGACTCTTTCCGCACTAATACTAGCATGAGGCATAGAAGAAGGAGAAAATATATCCTCTAAGAATCCAGAATAGTAAAG
The DNA here is from genome assembly GCA_025060595.1 of Synergistota bacterium. Taxonomy (NCBI): domain Bacteria; kingdom Thermotogati; phylum Synergistota; species Synergistota bacterium. The sequence continues at coordinate 46,777 of JANXBX010000009.1, forward strand.
ATATGCACTTCCAAAAGCAAGGGATGCAATAAAAGCCCACAAAAACCCTTTTCTCATACTTTTATCTCTCCAATACTAGAAAATCTATGTCCATTTTTAAGGTAAGACTATCCTGAGCAACGCTAAGATTAAAGCCCTTGACTCCTATTAGAAAAGGAGAAACCAAAACTTTATTAAGAAAATCCATTATTGATAAAAAATTTCCACTAAGTTTAATATTAAAAGCAGATATCTTTTCCTTTTCTCTTCTAAAAGTTAACTTTTCCAATTCTAAACCGCTGTTTCTTGCTGAACTTCCCAAAAGTATAGCTACATTATTTACATCTTCAGATTTTGGCAGGAAAGCTTTATAGGTTTCTACAATTCCTATCAACTGATAGAGCTTTTCCTTAACATCCTTGGATTTTATAACCTGGCTCTCGAGAATACTTATTTCCTTTGAAAGTTTTTGATCCTTTTCCATCAAATCTGTTAACATACTATTGAATTTTACAGTTACAGTTAAATGAAAAATAATAAGGAGAATAAGACCTAATCCCCAAAAAAACCAAAAGTCTTTTTTCTTAAATCTCTCACTTAGAACATTTCTTAAGTAGACAAACATCCTACCACCAGCTCTTTAATTTGCATATAAAATTAAAGGGCAACTCACCGCCCTTTTCCCCCTCAAAGCTAGGAAGAGAAACCTCTTGAATTATTTTCATATTTTTAATAACATTTAAAAGCTCAGCTATAGCCTTTGGAGATGTTGCAAGACCATAGATCCTTAACTCCCTCTCCTTAAAACTTTCGATCTTATCCAATTTAACCCCATCAGGAAAGTTAGAAGAAAGAGATAATAAAAATTCATAAATAGGTAAAAGTTCAGAAGTAAATGATTTTAATTGCTTAACAAAACTTTCAGCCTCTTTATATGCGTTGAGGGGATTTTCTCGTTGAAGTTGACTAACTAAGGCATTAAATGTCTTTTCTTTATCTTTAACAAGCTCACTAAAATAATTATATTGGTAGTAAAGCCATAAAGCAAAAAAAACAGACATAACCCACGCAAGAACAAGGGATATACGCATTAGCGAAAAAAATAGCTTCTTTCGTCTAAGATTCTTAACCTCTTTGGGCAATAGATTAGGTTTAAATTTTAAAAACTCTTTCATTAATTAATATACCCCCCTTAAAGCTAAACCTATAGCAAGTCCAAGCCTGTTCCTGAAAACATGAATTTCTTCTGTTTCTTTTTTTAAGTGAATACCCTTTAAAGGATTAATTTTTTTAACTGGAATACCTAATTGGTCTTCTAAAAAAGTTTCCAACCCTTTTAGGGAGCTAACACCTCCAGTTATATAAACACTGCGTACCACATTCTCCTTAAATTGTCCTATTATATAGTCGAAGCAATGCATAATTTCACCAATAAGATCGGCTAATATATCTTCAATATAAGGCTTAAGATCTATAATACTCTTGCCTTTCTTTAACTCCTCGGCTTTATTAAAATCAAGGTTGAGCGAAGCTGAAAGCGCAGATGTAATAGCATTACCCCCTGTTGGTAAAGATCTAAATAGAATAGGACGCATTTCATGTAATACAGCAATATCTACTGTGCCAGCACCAATATCAATCAACATAAAGCTTTCTTTCTCTTCAACAAGTTCATCAACTCTGAGGATAGGCAAAAGGCTCGCTTCAATAGCCTCAATTTCAATCCCTATATTCTTGAAAACATTGTATATTCCCTCTACAATAGACTGCTTTGTAGCAACTACTAATATTTCTAACTTTTCTCCTTCTTCATCAAAAACACTACGCAAAACATAAGAATCATAAACTGCTTCATCTAGGCTAAAGGGTAAATTTCTCCCTATTTCCCAGTCCAAAAATTTTTTAAGTTCCCTATTTTCAACTTTGGGTATATTTATTAACCTTATTATAACATCCCTGCCACCTATACAAGTCACTACTTTTCCTCTCTTAAAATCAAGTCTTTCAAACATACTACTTAAAGCCTTTGAAACTGCACCATAGTCCTTTATAAGACCAGCAGCAATAACCCCTAATGGAATAGATTTAAAACCCCATTCCTCCAGGACCCTCCCCTTCAACTTAACAAATTTGATTCCACTCGTTCCTATATCGATACCTATCCAGGCTCTACTCATTAACTTATATGCCCCCACTAACAAGAGTGATCCGGTCTCCTTGAAACAACTTGAATAGCATCCAAAACGGCTTCTAAAACATCAACCTGGAACTGAGCCTCTATTTCCCTGAGCTTCAAAAAGATATAGCCTCTGTCTGTAACCATATACTTGGGAGGAAGTCTATTTAAAGCATAGGCCATCATATCTGCGATACATTTATCACACTTACACACATCTTCTCTATCCTTTAAAAGTTTAACTAGCGTTTCTCTAACAACTTTCTCCATATAATTTCTTGGCATTTTTTCTTCTGGTATCATTTAAAAATCACCCCTACCTTGGGCTAATTGGGAGATTAGCCCAGTCTATGCCTCTATAAGAACCAGTATTAGCATTTCCCACGTTATTCCACCAATAACAAGGCGAATCATGAGGAAAGCAAACCCAGCCATGATTATTACCAGGATTGGAGCTTATATTGCTCGAATCTACATTACTAGGATCGTAATTTAAGCTACCTGAAAGATAAGAGTTACATCCGTAGAGTCGCCCTGCCCATTTTATACCTGTAATCCTATGCCTTAAGCTACTAACATGGTCAATCACAGTCCCCCCTGCAGGTATATAAAGACCGAAATTTCCCTTAGCCAACCAATTACTTCCCTCTAAATAGCTACCATTAATATGGATATTTTTTACAAGTCCGCTTCCAGAACTTACATAAACACCATATTCCCAAGAACTGTTATTACTCTTCAACCTTAAAAACAAGTCTTTAAAGACAAAATCTCCTTTAGATAGGGAAATTACAGCCTTTTCGGAAAAGATTCCGCTAACCTCAAGACCTAAACCATATAAGAGAAAGCCTCTTTCTGATATAGAGATCTGAAAAGGTATATCAACTTTTGTATAGTAAGGTCCCCACATTCCTAAAATTCCTAATCCAATTTTCGATACCGATAAATTGGAACTAAGAGAGTAAGAACCCTTTCCTAAAATCAGTGTCTCCCCTTCAAGAAGGTTAATCAAGACAAAATTCAAATCACTTCCACTAATTCTTTCAATTTGGTTCTCAAGCCTTAACGAGATATTGTTTTCTCCATAAAATACCCTAATATAAGGATATAAATCCATCCTTAAACCCATATCACCCCCATCAAAGTTTCCCTCAAGGTAGCTATTAGAACCAGAGAAGACAAGTCTATAAGAAAGAGGGTTAAATAAAGCCTTTATAACCTTTCCGTTTCCATCGGGGAAAAAGTTTTCCTCTTCGTAAGAGGAAACACTATCATTATGAGCACCAGAGAAATTTTCTCCCCAAAAGAGGTTCCCTTTTATGTTAATATTTCCACTATATTGAAGCCCAGATGTATTAAGAAAGCTTCTATCGTAAAAATTGGGAACACCAGAAAGGTCAGCTACTACTCTCCTGTACTCATGATCAAATACATTATTGCAAATATTAACAGCTAAACAGTTTTCGATCTTTATATCTATAAGTCTTCCCATACCTCCGTAAATCCTCTTAAAAATACAATCTGCTATATCTAAAGATGAAACACCAGATAATTTCATAAATACTTTCTCTCCTTGGTCACTTTTACCTCCGCTTAAACCAAAGTAAAAACCATATATGCTAATTTCGGAAGCGTTATTAAAACTTAAGACTCCCTTTGTTGAAGAAACTGCTTGCCAAACTTCAGGTAAAAAGGTAAATAAAGGTGTAAAAAGCGGTCCCCATGCAGAAATCATTATGAAACTACCTATGTTATTAAACTCATACCCCTGAGTTATATACCAGAAACCTCTGCCAAAAAGGAGAAGAGCAGAACCAAAGGATGTAGAGGAATAGTAACTTTTGAGAGCCATAAAGGCACTATCAGCACTGTAAAATTTTTCATACCTATAGGTGTCTCCCATCTTATAAACCAAGATTATCTCTCCTCCTTTAGGAACAGGCAACATCCTTTTCCAGTAGTATGATGTTAGGCCTATGTTTCTACTTTCAAGTACAGAATCTTTTTGAGGAATATAACCATCCCAATGCCTGAACCACTCTATATTTTTATAGAAACCTGCGGAAAAACTATAAAACTCCTTAAACTTGGGATCTTCCTCTACCGTATTCACTAATGTAACAAGTCCTGAAGTTTTATGCATATTTCTCCAAAAAAGTGAATTTTCAACAATAAGAAAACCGTTGGAAACTCCGTTAACTATAGCAGTATTATGATTAAGAAAAACACTACTGTTGATCCTCCCATTAAAGGCAGCATCTTTATCAGAAACTTTCAAGATACTTACAGCATAACTTGTAGAACCGGTTTTATAATCAAGAAAATTCCCAGCATCAAATATTGAATTTGAAATCTCAAGTTCTGATAACCCCTTGCTTCTTAGGATAACCTTAACGCTAGAAAGAGAGCTTCCCATATAAGCTACAAGATCCCTATTTTTAACGATACAATTTTGCAAAACTAAGCGCGTATTGATATCATCAACTAAAACTGCAGAAATATCCTTATTCCGATGAACTTCCTTTTCAAGGTTTATTCTTTCTAAAGGAGGAGAAAGCCATATATCTCTGATAGTAAGCTCTGCACCGTTTCTGATTCGTATAGTAGACCAATAGTTAGCATCGGTAATTTGCGAAGAAGCTTTGTAAGGAATTATCCCTACCACTTTAACCCATTGAGGTCCCCATCCTTTAGCAGACCTTAAAATTATGCTTTTATTTCCTTCAACGTCAATACCATAACAATAATCCCCAGCCCTCTTCATTGGGACCACATAGACGCCAGGACCAAGAACTATTTCATAATCCTTTCCTCCTCCAACAAGTGTAAAAGCACGTTCTAAAGCTTGTCCACCACGATATCCATCATCAGAAAGCCTTTTCCAGATTTCTCCCCTCTTTATTATTAAAACCTCTCCAATACCTACGCTAGCCTCTACACCAATTCCCTCGCCCTGAGGGATAGATGTTTTAGTAAGCTTCAGAGCAAGTGGAAAACGAGAAGCAACTTTCTCCCCTTCCTTTAATACCCCCTCTACGTAAAAATAAACTTCGTTTCCTTGCTCACAAATTTTAAAGTTTTCTACACGGAATGCCAACAATCCATCTAAAAAAAGATTATGATCTGGAAGATATGGCTGAGTCCATGAAACAAGGAGAGATCTCGCTTCACTCCCGTAAAACCACTTCGGGTTAGAAAGGGAAAAAGAAGGATTTTCTAACCTATATTTAGAGACGGCCTCATTTATACCTGCCTCAGCAGCAAAAAAACTCTGACTTCCTCTTACCTCAGCTCTCGAAACAGCTTGCTGAGAGGAATACAAAAAAGCAAACCCTCCACCTATAACAGCTAAAACAGTTAGTATAACTAACGACAAAGCTATAGAACTAACCCCTTTTCTCATCTTCTTAAATAAACTATCGTTGAAACTTCCAGGTACTTGCTTTTTTTAAATTTTCTAGTTTCTAGTCCTCCTGGACCAGCTACTTTAATATAAATAAAAGCCCCATTATTAATAAAAGAATTAGATCCATAAATAAAAGTATTTTTTCCAGGAAGCAATTCTACTTTAAACTCCTCTACGCTTATCCAATAGCTATCTTTCCCTCCATCATAACCATCTGTTAAAGGTTGAAGAGTACTTACACCTCTAAGCATGCCTAATATATAAGTACTCTCTCCATTTGGTAAATTGCGTCCCCTGTAACAACCTATTAGCATTGGATCCACATCTTCAAAGTAAATTTTAAGCACTTTATGATTATCATCAATTACGAAACGAGGATCGTTCGTTATCAATTCTAATCCTATAGCCCCCTTCACTATTTCAAGCCTTATTCTATCCAGAGCGTTACGAACATTCTGAAGCATATCTTCACGAACTACGCCATGTCTATAGACTCTCAAGCTACCCAATAAAGATTCCATAAGAACCAGGAAAACAATGGCTAATATTGCTATAACAACAAGAGCTTCTACTAAAGTTAATCCTCTTCTAAGATTCATTTTTGTCTTGCTCCAACAATTTCAACAAATCTAGAAGGACGGTCACGCTCCCAAACTTTAACCTTTATAAGAACAGTATTATTCACAGAGGATGTAATGAATTCTATTAGACAACAATAGAAAATTCCATTATAGACACTATCCTCTTTAATAGAGTTTGGATAATAAGAAGGAAGTCGGGCAAAATTATTTTCTGTCCCGGTGAAAGTAAATCGAGTTGGTAAAGATCCAGGAATATCAGTATCAGCTAAACCGTACATTACTTCTTCAAGTTTACCTTCAGCCAATTTTAACATTACGAATCTTGATTTCTCTTTTTGTCCACTAAACTCAATAGCATAAAAAAGTGAATAAAGAGCAAGAATACCAATTACAACCATTGCAACAGCTATTAAAGCTTCAACTAAAGAAAACCCCCTTTTCAACTTATAACCCTCCAATATAATTCTATCAAAAGTTCCCCTTTAAAAAAAGCTATTGTACTACCTATAGCTAAAAACGGACCAAATGGGACTTTTTCTCCCATTTTCTTAAAACCAAGAGCAAGTAAAAGAACAGCAAAAATCCCACCTATAATGAAAGCAACTACTAATGCAACTATAGTATTAACACTTCCAAGCCAAGCACCAACAAAAGCAGCTATACCTATATCCCCCTCTCCCATACCTCCATTAGCAACAAAAAATATTAAAGCCATTATCCCAGCACCATATATGATCCCTTTAAGAGAAAAGAAAAAACCCTCTGCACCAGACTTAAGTGTAAAAAAAATGATTCCCATAATAATACCCAGGTAAATCGTTGAATCCATGACCTCATAGCTTCTTAAATCAACAATGGCAACAAACTCGAGTAGAGATAGAAAAAAGCTTGAAAAAATAAAATCATAAGAAAGACCAAACTTATAATAGGATACAAGAAAAAGAAAGCCTGTTAATAATTCAATAAGAGGGTAACGCAAGGGAATCTTAACACCACAATACCTGCATTTTCCTTTCAAAGCTAAATAACTAAATATCGGAACAAGATCGCTCCAGCAAAGTTTATGTCCGCAAGAAGGGCAAAAAGAAGGGGGGTAAATAATAGATACCCCCCGTGGCAATCTGTAGATACAAGAGTTCAAAAAACTACCAATAATCAAACCTAAGAGGAAAACTATAGCTTCCATAGAATTTTTCAAATCCCGACAATGGACTTTCCTCCAGGTGGAATAGCGATAATTCCTCTAAGTTCCGGCTTTTTCTGAAGTTCTTTCTTGAACTCTTCTGCTCTTAACGGATTAACAAAATTGGGATCCTCAAAAGAGTACTTAAAATTAGTATGAATGTCATACCTTCCCTCAAGAATAGCAACTACATCTTCAACGAAAACAAGTTCTTCATCAGTAGGAATAACAAATATTTTTACCCTTGAAGTATCCTCATGAATAAAGGTTTCAGCATTTCTGGTTTTAGCTATAGCATTTCTTTTACAGTCTAACTTTATTCCCCAAAAATCAAGATTCTCTAAAACTTTTTCTCTCACCTCAGGAGACATTTCCCCAACACCAGCTGTAAACACTATAGCATCAATATTTCCAAGAGCAAAAGAGTATGCTCCTACATATTTTCTTAATCTATAACACTCTATTTCGAAAGCTAGCTTTGCTCTTTCATCACCAGCTTCCAAAGCAGTCATTACATCTCTTCTATCTATATATTTGCCAGTTATTCCCAAAATACCACTCTTTTTATTTAATATATCGTTCATAACCTTAGGTGATATTCCCTCTTTCTCCATAACATATAAGTCTATAGCTGCATCGTGATCTCCTGCTCTTGTTCCCATCACCAACCCTTCAAGCGGAGTGAACCCCATGCTTGTATCGAAAGAAAGGCCTTTTTTAACAGCATTAGCACTTACTCCATTACCTATATGCAACGAAACAAGATTGACATCAAAGGGATCTTTTCCTAAGAGAACTGCAGCCCTTTTAGCTACATAAAGAAGCGACGTTCCATGAAAGCCATATCTTCTTATTTTATATTTCTGATACCACTCATACGGCAGAGCATATATATAAGAGCTTGGCGGCATAGTTTGATGCCACGCAGTATCCATAACTGCAACATGAGGAACATTAGGTAAAAGCTCTTTTGCCGCTTCAATCCCCATTACATTAGGAGGATTATGAAGAGGAGCAAGATCAGAAAGCTTTCTAAAAGTTTCTAAAGCTTTATCATCAATTAAAACAGACTTCGCAAACTCTTCTCCTCCATGAACTACTCTGTGACCAACTGCATTTATTTCCTTAACGTTATTAATAACACCATATTGGGGGTGAACAAGCAATTCGATAATGAGCTTAATAGCTTCTTTATGGGTAGGACAATCATGCTCAACTCTGGTACTCTCTTTACCATGGGGAGAGTGAATACAAAAAGAACCCCCTACCGTTACTCGCTCAACCGTACCCTTCACTAAAGGCAGTTTTTTTTCCCAATCATAAAGCATATATTTAACGGAAGAACTACCACAGTTTAAAGTTAATATATACATTTTAAAATACACCTCCCATAAAACTTTCAACATTCTTTTTTAAGGTAATTTTAAACTCACCTTTAGGTCCTTTCCTATTTTAACACAATTAGATTAAAACTATTTGTTTAAAAAACGAAGCTTTTAACCCCCCATTTCTTAACAAGTCCTCCCCAAAGAAGATTAGTTTCAGAAACTATTATTTCCGAAATAGCAAAAAAACTCATCAGGGAAAAAAGTATAAGGCTACCCTCAAGAATTATATAAGACCGTCCAGGGTCAAAGATAAAAAGAGAGTCTATTTCCCTTGATGGAAGTTTACTCAGAGAGACTAGAATACTATACAACCAGTTCATATCTAGTTTCTTTCCATGAACAAGTTTCATATCATAGAAAGCGGCCTTTTCCTTAAGCAGAGCTAAAGCAGAAATAGTTCCTCCGACCCCCACAAAAGTTTTTGCCCTACAAGAATTTAACTTAATAGAAAAAGCCTCTTCTTGCCAATAGTTTTCTAAAAAGGAAATTATCTCTCCTACAGAATTAAAAGAAATATCCTTTAATTTAAGGGCTCCTATAGGAAACGTCCTAAAGAGCTTATACCCACCTGCTTTTAAAACTATTTCAGTACTACCCCCACCTATATCAAACAAAAGATAGTCATCTCTAATTCCAAGGCCCACCTCGACACCGAGGAGGTTTTGAAAAGCTTCTTCTTCACCTGTTAATATTTCAACACTTAAACCGACTCTTTCTTGAATCAAATCTAAAAAGTGGTCCCGGTCAGAAGCTTCCCTAACTGCACTTGTTGCAAAAGCATAAATTTCATTAATACTGTTATCTTTAAGCTCATTATAAATTTTTTTAAGACCAACCAAAGTTCTATCTATGGCTTCTTCTTTTAGTTTCTTGGAAAGATATATCCCTTCTCCTAATCGAGTTGTAATTAACCTCTCTCCCATTTTCCTGAAAATCAGGTTTTCATCGATATCACCCCAAAGACCCCTTAAGCTATTACTACCTATATCCAAGACTCCAACTTTCAATCTTCCCTACCTCCTGTGATATAATCTTAATTGCAATGAAGGACATTTTAAACTTAACATATGTGGAACTATTAAAAATACTAACTGAAAATGGAGAAAAAAGCTATAGGGCTTCCCAAATTTTCTCATGGATATATAAAAAAGAAGTTTTCGATTTTGAAAGCATGACAAACTTGAGTAAAACTTTAAGAACGTACTTGAAAGAAAACTTCCTTTTACAACCTCTCGAGGTCTCAGAAAAAAGAATTTCAAAAGATGGAACAACAAAATATCTACTAAAGCTTAGAGATGGAATGTATATAGAAAGTGTAATAATTCCTCACCCTAATAGAACTACATACTGCATATCTACCCAGGTAGGCTGTCCTATAGGGTGTAAATTCTGCGCTACTGGTATGGTTGGATTTCAAAGAAATCTTGAATCAGGAGAAATAGTAAATCAAATATTAACACTAAGGAAGGACTCTGGTATTAATCCAAACAGGATAGTTTACATGGGAATGGGAGAACCCTTCTTAAACTATGAAGAGGTAATTAAAAGCCTAAAGATTATCACTCATCCTGCAGGTTTGAATATGAGTACAAGAAATGTAACAATATCAACAGTAGGTATAATACCTAAAATTTACGATTTCGTCAAAGTGTCTGGAGCTTTCAGACTGGCAATTTCTCTGCACTCCGCTCAGCAAAGTAAAAGAGAAAAAATAATTCCTATAGCTAAAAGTTATAGACTAACAGATCTTAAAAAAGCATTGCTAGATTTTCAAGAAAAAAAGGGGAAAAGAATCACAATAGAGTATATCCTTCTTAAGGAATATAACACTTTTAAAGAAGACGCTCTTTCTTTGAGAAACTTCCTTGAGGGGCTTAAAACTTTTGTAAATCTTATACCTTATAACCCAATTTCCAATGGAGTTTTTAAAAAACCAAGTGAAGATGAAGTTAAGAAGTTTCATGAGATGCTACTCAAATTAGGAATAAAGGCTGAGGTAAGAAAAGAAAAAGGAAGCGATATAGAAGCTGCCTGCGGCCAATTAAGAGGAATAAGACCTTCTTTGGAAAATTGTGGTGTCGGAGACGGGATTTGAACCCGTATGGGCAAAAACCCACTGGATCCTGAGTCCAGCGCGTCTGCCAGATTCCGCCACTCCGACACCTTATATAATTATACAAAACCTCTTAAGAAGATCAATTACTCTCTCAAACTTTTCTTAAAAGTTTTCATATAACACGTTAATGCTTTTTATTTAAATACTTCTTCATCAACTCTCAACTTAGATAGCAATATTTTATTAATATCACCTATCTTTGTACAAGGAGTCTTAATCAAAAGTTTTCTCTCATCTATCTCTAAGACTAATCCAACATCTAAAAGTCCCTCGTTTCCCTCGAGCCCTAGAAGTGTATGTTTTAGACTCCCTATATGTATCCACTCTAATTCAGCGTCAATCCCACGTTCTGGATAAGAAACGGTAAGAATTTTTAACTTCCCATTGCACTTTTCAGCCCACAAGATCCCTGTACCAATCTTAAAGGAAAGTTCTTGAACAGCAGTTTTACTTAAAGGTATTCCTACACCAAAGTGAGGAAATCCTCCCACTTTAACATCATTCCACGCAAGCTCAACTTCAATAGCGTTTTTAAAGTAAGCTTTCCACATTTTAATGCGATTAGAGCGTCTTTCCTCTAAAGTTTTTATCCTAACCCCAGAAGGTGATGGTAAAACTACCACACGAGTGTACCTCGAAAACTCATCTATAAGATGAAGATAATCTCTCTCATTTCCCAAAAAAATAACAACATCTGGTTTAACAACGGAAATTTTACTTTTTACAAGGGTATACCCATCCTTTCCCATTATTAGACCAGAAGAGTCTATAATTACTATATCTCTATCCCTGCAAGCAAAACTAACAAGATCCCCTAATCCCCACAACGTAGGCCAAATAAAAGGCCCTCCTGGAGATGTAGAGCCTATAAAGGCAAGCTTAACTGGAGAAACTTCCGAAAGCTTTTCAACCTTACCATCCAGAAAGCCTAAACCCAATGTTCCGGGTGGACCTATATCTGATTGCCCCGGGTCAGCATCAACAACTGCAACTTTCTTTCCCTCAGAAATTAACTTGTTAGCTAAAAGGAGAGCAAGTGTAGTTTTCCCTGTATCCACCTTCCCAAGCAAAATAATTATTCTCTCTTGATCACTCAAATCTAGAACCAAGCCATCTTCACTCCTTTATTTCTTCATCTAAATCTTTTCTAATAACATCTACACAGGATCGGGTTTTTGTGCTATCCTTAGTTTCAAGAATACGTATAAATTATTCTTTGCGAGGGTTAGGCTTCTTAAACAAACCAGCAAGGGGAATTTTATCCGGGTTTTCCATCAAAAAAGAAATATATTCTTCCATTTGTTGAGAACGTGTTTTATCTTTTCCCAAGAGAGAGGATATTTTCGTAGCGAAAGAAGATGTTCTAGAAACTCTGGCGCTCTTGGTATCCAACAAAAGCTCAAGGAGGGAGCGAATGCGTAGTTGTTCCTCTTCCATTTTTTCTATTTTCCTATTTATAGCAGAAAGTTCGGATACAAGAATCTCAAGAAGTTCTTTTATAATACTGAGTAATTCACTGTTTTCTACTGCCATTCATTTTATCCCCTCCTTGAAAATTATACCATCTTTATTTTTATGGAGGGAGAGCTAAAAATGAAAGAACCTTTCAGACAAGTGGAAGAAAGAATAATACTTATAACAGAAGGAACTAAACTAATAATAAAAAACATCTATGGAAGTACTAAATTAAAAACATGGGATCATCCAGAATTAAAGGTTAAGCTAACCAAAAGCATATTGGGGGAAATTGAAGAAAATGAGGCAGAGCAAAAGCTAAAACACATAGAACTAAAAGAGAAAAAAGGAAGTAAAGAAGTAACTATGGAAACGATGATCCCTAATTTCATTATAAGGCCAGGCCTTAAATTTACTATAGATTTAGACATTCTTGCTCCCCCACATATTAACTTAGAAATAGATACAGGTCTTCAAAAGCTAAATGGAAGTAAGAAAGAAGGAAATATAGAAATATCTTATAGGGAAAACTTTACTACGTTAATATCTAATATAAAAGGAAATATAGACATATCCTGTGGATCTGCAGACATAGAAATTAAAAACTCTGAAGGGAAAATAATAGTAAATAGTTTAAGCGGAACAGTTCAAATTAAAAATTGTTCGGGAGAGATGTATATTAATAACGAAAGCGGTAATAATTATTTAGATGGATGTAGTGGATCTATAACATTAAAAACCAAAAGCGGAAATGTATTTCTGAAAAATGTAGAAAGCCTGTACTTAAACATTAAAACATCTAGTGGAAATATAAAAGCAGATATCAACATTTTAGCTGATGGAACCTATCAACTCGAGACCCATTCTGGATGGATAAAGTTAAAAATACCGTATTATTCCTCTTGCCATATAGAATTTGACACAATATGTGGTAAAATCTTTAGTGAGTATTCCTTCGAAACAAAGGAAAATAAATTGAAACTTGGAGAAGCCAAAGGAAGCCTTATAGTAAAATCTTCAAGTGGCGACATATATTTAATTCATGGCTTCATGGAGGAAGAAAAAGATGTTTATCTTAGCCAATGAAATTTTTAGGTTTTTTAAACAAAAGCCAAAAACTCCCAATAAGGTTGCCCCCACAGGCAACTTTATAGATAGATCTCTAAAGAGAGAAGAAACCACCTCTAAGGGAGGAATGCTTATGGTAGCAGAGAGTGTGGTAAAGGGTGAAGTATTTATAGAGTATACTGAACCTTTTGAAAAATTATTACTTGTTCCAGAAAATGCATTACTCTCTTGTACAAACAAAGCAGGAGATATAGTAATCAAATCATGGGACCAGATGCTTCTTAAAATCGCAGCAGTAAAGCACACGTGGGGGAAAAATAAAAAAGAAGCTCAAGAGTTATCTAAGGAAATAGAAGTTAGAATAATACAAAGAGATGAAAGCATATCTTTAGAAACTTTCCTTCCACAAAGCAACGGAAAAAAGACAAGTTACGTTAGCTATAAGATATTTATACCTAAAAACCTTAATGTAGCTATAGAAGCAGAAGAAAGTAACGTTTTCATTAGTGATCTTAATAAAAATTTAAGAGTTAAGACCACTTCTGGTAACGTCTTTATAAGAAATATTTCTGGAAACGTCCACGCTCAAACATCTTCAGGAAATATCTTGATAAATAACATTGGCGGAAACACGACAATAATAACGGAAAGAGGCGAGGTTCATACAGAAAACATAGCAGGTAACCTTGATGTAGAAAGCTCTGAAGGAAATGTTAAAGTATTTCACTCCAGGCAAAATGTTGTAATAAGTATGAGTAAAGGAAACATATCTTTCTTTGATATAGAAGGAAGCATTGAAGTAAAAGCTACTAAAGCCAAAATAATAGGAGAGTATGTGCAAAAGAATCTAAACATAGTGTTAGAAGAGGGTGACATGTTCCTTGATGACGTGGAAGGAAACATAACTATACATTTTAAACAAGGATCCTTAACTTTAGGAAATAAACATTCTTACCGCATAGAACTTTCCTCAAATAGTGGAGATATAAATTTAGATACAGTGGTAAAAGAAAATGGAAGGTATATAATTGAGACATCAGAAGGAACTATAAATTTGAAAATTCCATCTGATGCATCTACAGCTATAGTAGCAAAGACCATAAAAGGAATTATCTCGTGCGAACTACCATTGATAATTACACAAAGTAGCAAAGATGAATTAACAGGGGTACTTAATCAATATAAAGCTCTAATTAAGCTCACTACATCAGAAGGAGATATAAACATAAGGAAGAAGTAAGAATTAAGGGACCCCTGAAGTTTCAGGGGTCCCTTAATTCTTACTCTATAGGAGCAAAACGTGGACCCAATTTTTCTAGAACATGAGGGAGTGTAGTATACTCCATCTGCTCTTCAGAAAGTCTATGAGGTTGGAATGGACCATGCATTCTTATGTAATCAGCAATCTCATTAGCTAAAGCTCTTACTCTATCAAAAGCTACATCAGCAAATAAATCTACAGGTCCTAGAAGCTTACCATGCCTTAGTTGGAAACCAAGAGCAATAACACGAGGTGGACCATCAAACCTACTTGGATTAGCATCTTTTTCAGAAACAGGCATTAATGGCCCCCAGTGAGATCCCCTCATCCATCCTGCAACAAGTTGAGGAAAAGCAAAAGGCTCCAAGACCTCACCCACTGCTGGAAGCCCCCCCTGACACCTGACTAAAGCAACAGGATCATCTTTCCCTACATATTCTCCAGCTATAAGACTAAGCTTTTCGGTACTTACAACAGCAGCAAGTAAACCATCTTTCCTATAAATCCTTTTTATCGCATAACGATCCCTATTACCTATAAGCGCGAGAAGTTCATACATCTCCTCAGGAGTCTTTAAGGATATTTTCTTACCTGCCAAAAGATCGTGAACCTCAAAAACAAAACCTTGTGTGAGCTTTTTATCTATCACTAAGCCTGGAGTATTAAAGGGATCAGCAAAAGTTTTAAAAAGAGGAAGATTAAAAGCAGCAGGATCGGTCTTATCACACATGAAAGCAACTATTGACTCGGCCTCCCTCTCCTCAAATTCCATTTCAGCACAACCAGGTCCAAGTCCCCTTATATTTCCAGAAAAAGCATCGGCAAGCAAATCCTGTCCTGCACCATACAGTTTATCCTCTATAGCTATGTTAGCAACTCTCTCAAATACAGACCAAGCCAGGGCATGAATCTCCTCATTATCCACCCCTTTAGTATGAGTCATAAGAAGTTGAATATCATCACCGCATCTGGTAACATAATAATCTACTATTAATTGACCTTTTACTTCTTCCAGATACTCTTTACATTTGTCAATAAGCTTTTTAGGAGCCTGGGTATGACCAGGAAAGCTACCAATATCAGCTTTAATTAAGGAAACAGTAATCATGTGTATTAACCCCCTTCCATTTACTTTTTACCGTATCTATTTTACAATAAAGGAAAAGATGGAGCAACAAAAAATCAAGAGAGGTGTTCTTCATGAAAAGGCTAATCTTAATAGATGGACACAGCTTGCTGTACCGTGCTTTCTATGCTTTACCTCCTTTAAGTACCAAAGATGGCTTTCCAACAAATGCTACTTATGGATTCATAAGGATGTTAATAAAGTTAATTAAGCAATACAAACCTACACATTGTGGGGTAGCTTTTGACACTCCTAAGCCTACTTTCAGACATTTAGAGTTCAAAGAGTACAAGATAAAACGCCCTGAAATGCCAGATAAATTAAAACCCCAGGTAAAATTAACAAAGGATATAATAAATGCCATGGGAATAAAAACTATTGAATTTGAAGGTTATGAAGCCGATGATATAATCGGAACAATTTCAGCTAAAGCTGAAAGCGAAGGTTTCGAAACCTATATAGTTAGTGCAGATAAAGATTCCTTACAACTTGTTAGTAATAAGACAAAACTTCTTAGAACAGTAAAAGGTATATCAAGCGTAGAGCTTTACGATTATAAAAGAGTAATTGAAGAATACGGAATAGAACCCGAAAAAATCCCTCATCTTATAGCATTAAAAGGGGACCAATCTGATAACATCCCGGGTATACCATCAATAGGACCACAAAAAGCTCTTGAGCTTCTTAGAAAATATGGAGATATAAACAATATCATCCTTAACTCTAACCTTAGAAGTATAAAGGAAAATGAGGAATCCTTAAAGACTTATCTGTGTTTAGCTACTATAAAAAGGGATTTACCTATTAGTTTTGACATCGAAGAGCTTAAAATATCCGAACCAGACAAAAACAAACTCTTTAATATACTTAGAACATTTGAGTTTCAAACAATTATAAACGAGCTTAATTTACAAAGTGAGCATATCACAAATATAAAAACGAATATCGCTTGCATAATTGTCCAAACGATTTCAGAACTTAAGAACGCTTTAAAAGAACTCACCGATGCTAAAGAAATTTACTTAAAAGTTATTACAAGCGAACATTTACCTATGTGGGCAAGCATAGAAGGAATTTGTCTTTCTACTCCTCAAAAGGCTTTTCTTTTTCTGACCAAAAACATCTCTCTTTTCGAAATACTAAGCTACCTCCACCACATTTTATGTTCTAACATACCCAAAATAGGCTGCGATCTAAAAAGAAGTCTTGTTACTTTAAAAAGAGAAGGTTTTAATATAAATAAAATAAACTTTGATCTAGCAATTGCCTCTTACCTTCTTGATCCTAATAAGGGCTCCCATACTTTAGAAAACATTGCCTTGTCTTATTTAGGCGAGTCTCCACCACCTGAGGCAGAACAAATAAAGAGAACTATTAAAGAAGCTGAAATATGCTTTCAATTAAAAGAACAGTTTCTGAAAGAACTTAGAGATCAAGAACTATATGATCTATTTGAAAAGGTAGAGTTACCTATGATAGAAGTTCTAGCAAGCATGGAAGTAGAAGGAATAAAGATAGACAAAATAACTTTATATAATTTAGAGCTAGAAATAGAAAAGGAATTAAAGAGAATTGAAAACGATATCTTTTCGAGTATAAATTTAAAATTTAATCTAAATTCGCCCAAGCAGCTTTCTGAAGTTCTATTTAACTATCTTAAGTTAACCCCTCCGCGTAAGAAAAAAACATCAACAGATGCACAAACTCTATTAGAACTTATGAGAATGGGAAATCCATACAACGATGTCATAGAAAAAATTTTGGTATATAGACAACTATCTAAGTTTAAAAGTACTTACATCTCAAATTTACCCAAATTAATACATCCAAGAACAAATTGTATACATACAACTTTTAACCAAACAGTAACAGCCACAGGCAGATTATCCTCAAGTAACCCTAATTTACAAAACATCCCTATAAGAACTCCTGTAGGCAAAGCTATAAGAAAAGCCTTTAAAGTGAAAGATAAGGAAAACATTTTTATTTCCGCAGACTATTCTCAAATTGAATTAAGAATCCTTGCTCACTTTTCAAAAGATCCTGCATTAATAGAAGCTTTCGAAAAAGACCTTGATATACATACAAAAACCGCGGCTGAGATATTTGGAATCCCGGAAAAGCAAGTTACAGAAGAAGAAAGAAGAATAGCCAAAGTTATAAACTTTGGTATAATATATGGCATGAGTCCTCATGGTTTAGCCCAAGAGCTTAAAATTTCTCAGGTGGAAGCCCAAGCATATATAGATAAATACTTCTCTAAATACACCAAAGTAAAAGAATTCATTGAAAACATAATTAAAGAAGCAAGAGAAAAAGGGTATGTCAAAACGCTTCTAGGAAGGAAAAGGAAAATAGAAGACCTTAACAGCAAATATAAAAAACTAAGAGAACAAAGCGAGAGATACGCTATCAATACTCCAGTGCAGGGAAGCGCAGCGGATATAATAAAACTAGCTATGATAGAACTTCATAGGAAATTAAGATACTTTAAGATTGTTTTACAAATACACGATGAGCTCCTCTTCGAAGGCCCCGAAAATAAACTCGAAGATGAAATAGAAATCATAAAAGACACTATGACGAAAGTAATAAATCTTTCGGTTCCATTAAAAGTAAGCTTAAAAAAAGGAAAGGATTGGGGAGAAATGGAAAAAATTACTTAAACAAAAGAGAGGGTAAAAGAGATGAAAGAGTTCCTGTTCTTAAAGAAGGGTAGAAGTGAAAAAGAAAAGGGGAATTATGAAGAAGCAATTAAACTCCTTAAAAAGGCTATAAAAGAAGACCCCTCATATATTGAGGCACATTTAGAACTCGGAAGGACATACACAATTATAAGGGACCTTTATAAAGCTGAGCTCCAGTTTAGACAAGTTTTATTAATGGATAAAAAGAATTTAGCAGCTAAACATAATCTTGGTCTTGTTTATTACCTTCAAGGTAAAAGTAATAATGCACTTAAGGAATGGATGGAAGTATTACATGAAAATCCAGACTATGTACCGACTCTTTTGATTTTGGCAGATTATCATTTAGAAAGAAATGAACCCAATCAAGCTAAACAATATTATGAAAGGGTCTTAAAAGCTGATCCCTATAATTGGGAAGCTAAAATCAACTTAGGTAAGATTTTTTATGAAGAAGGGAGGGAAAAAGAAGCTCTCCATCTTTGGGAAGAAACTAAAGAGGAGAACTCTCACGATATAACAGTAATTTACCGTCTTGCTGAAATCTACATAAATATATTCAAATCAAAAGAAGCTATTTCTCTCCTACTCCATCTTATAAAGAACGAAAATGACATTGAAAAAAGAGACGAAGTCAAAAACCTCCTATTAAACCTACTTGAATACGTAAAAGAAGACCTTCTTGTTATAAATACCCTTAAAGAACTTTACTTAATTTTCCCAGAAGATAAAGATGTACTTATAAGTACCATCAAGCACTTAATTAATAAAGGTAACCTAAAAGAAGCATCTTTAATTATGAACAAACTTCTTCAAGAGAACCCAGATAATCCTAGGCTTAGATACCTAAATGGGTTGCTTTACTATAAAAAAGGACAGAACAAAGAAGCAATAGAAATTTGGGAAACTTTGCTTAAGGAACAGGGAGAAACACCCTTACTTTTAGAAAGACTAGGGGAAGTTTATATCGAACAAAAAGATTATGAAAAGGCTCTATATTATTTCCAAAGACTACGTGAGTACAAAATCCATAATAAAGAAGTTACTTTCACATTAGCATCTTTATATCAGCAAACAGGTAATTTAGATAAAGCTATAGAACTATGGGAAGAAGCTATTGATTTAGATCCAAATGATAAAAATGCATATGCTAATCTTGCCATTTGTTATATATACCAAGGGGATGTTGAAACTGCATTCGACATAACTCAATACGCTCTTTTAATTCCTAAGGAAAACGCTTTCCTCTATTTTACTGCTGGTTTAATAAGTCTTCTTCAAGGTAACATGTCAAAAACTCTAAGTTATTGGAAAAAATGCTGGACAACTCATCCTTTAGTTCTCGGTACGTACTGGAACCTCGCTGTAAATGTTACTCCTATAACCTTTTTTGAGGAATTAAACAAAACTCTTCTTAAGAGTAGATACAAAAAGGAATTTAAAGATACATTAGCACGATATATAGGCTTTACTATTTCTTCGAATTTAAACGATGATAGTAACACTAAATAAATACTATTTCCTTAACTTTATTTTGGATAAACCAGCATAAATGGCTCCCGATCCAAGCTCCTCTTCTATCCTTAATAGCTGATTATATTTCGCAACTCTATCTACTCTTGCAGGAGCGCCTGTTTTAATTTGACCACTTAAAGTAGCTACAGCGAGATCTGCGATAAAACTATCTTCCGTTTCGCCAGACCTATGAGATATAATAGCTCCGTAACCAGCATCGTAAGCCTGATTTATAACGTCAAGCGTTTCGGTTAAAGTTCCTATTTGATTAAGTTTAATTAATATGGCATTAGCCACTCCTTCCTTTATACCCTTACTAAGCCTCTCAGAGTTTGTAACAAATATATCATCACCTACAAGCTGTATCCTTTTACCTAATTTTTCTGTTAAGAGCTTCCACCCTTCCCAGTCTTCCTCTGCTAAGCCATCCTCTATAGATATTATAGGATACTTATTTACAAGTTCCTCATAATACTTTACCATCTCCTCTGAGGTAAGAGCAAGATTATCAGCCTTAAGATGGTATTTTCCGGCTTTAAAAATCTCTGTAGCAGCAACATCCAGGGCAAGAGCTATATCCTCTCCAGGCTTATAACCAGCCTTCTCTATAGCTTCTATCAATAACTTTAAGGGCTCTTCATTAGAATGCAGATTTGGAGCGAAGCCGCCTTCATCCCCAACCGATGTAACAAGCCCTCTATCCTTTAATATTCTCTTAAGAATATGATAAACTTCTACTGCCATTCTAAGGGCTTCCTTAAATGAAGGAGCTTTTACAGGAACAATCATAAATTCCTGAATATCGAGATTATTATCCGCATGTTTCCCACCATTAAGAACATTTAAAAATGGTGCAGGAAGTATCTTAGCCCTAATACCCCCAAGATACCTATAAAGGGAAATTCCAAGCTCGTTAGCCATAGCACGTGCAACTGCCATAGAAACAGCAAGTATAGCATTAGCACCTAATTTTGACTTATTAGGAGTTCCATCTAGCTCAATTAGTTTATTGTCTATTTCTGCTTGATTTTCAGCATCAAGTCCTATTAACTCTTGAGATATCACATCGTTTATATTTTTTACTGCTTTTAATACCCCCTTACCGCCGTATCTCTTTTCACCATCTCTAAGCTCGAGAGCTTCAAAAGTTCCTGTAGAGGCTCCTGAAGGAACCATTGCAGTACCAATAGCTCCACTTTCAAGAACTACTTCAGCTTCAACAGTAGGATTACCGCGGGAATCAAGGACTTCTCTACCCCATATACTTATTATCCTACTCACCTTCATACCCCTCCTTATAATACCTTAAGATGTACTTGGACCTTTTAGCTAAACTTAATAAAAATCATTATTCTTTTAGCTCTAGGATTTCTATTTCACTCTTACTTCTAAAAACTTTTACTTCAAAATTTTTAACTTTATAAGGAAAGAAAATACGAATTCTATCCCCTTCTTTAACCGAAGAAGATGGCTTTACCTCCTTTTCGTTAAGCAAAACTAACCCTTTTTCTATCATTTCTCGCGCTAAGGTTCTTCTTTTTATTATACCACTTTCCTTTAAAAACTTATCTAAACGCATAGTAAATATAAAAGCCGGGCATTCTATTCCCGGCTTCTCTTTCTGCACACTTTACCATGGTGGAGCGGAGGGGACTCGAACCCCCAACCTTCTGGTTGCAAACCAGACGCTCTCCCATTGAGCTACCGCCCCATTTAAAATTGGTGGGCCTAGGAGGATTCGAACCTCCGACCTCACGCTTATCAGGCGTGCGCTCTTACCGATCTGAGCTATAGGCCCACCATTTACTCCTTGAGAGAGAATAGTGTGTTTTCTTGCAATCCTTCTCTCCTTAGAAAGGAGGTGATCCAGCCGCAGCTTCCGCTACGGCTACCTTGTTACGACTTCACCCCCCTCACCAGGCACACCTTCGGCACCTCCCTCCCTCAAAGAGGGTTGGGGCAGTGACTTCGAGTGCACCCGACTCGGGTGGTGTGACGGGCGGTGTGTACAAGGCCCGGGAACGTATTCACGGCGGCAT